>JAEZMP010000658.1 GCA_023442215.1 Pseudomonadota bacterium | reverse complement strand
CGGTCGAGGTCGCCGGCCTCCGGCATCTCCTCGAACAGTTCCGACAGCAGCCACAGCAGGAAGGTCGCGTAGAGCCGCGGGCTTTCCATCAGCCGCTCGGCGGCGAGCAGGTTGACGACACCCCGCCCGTTGCGGTCGGTCCGCATCAGGTCGGCGATGTCGAGCGCCGGCTCGCCGAAGAAGCGATCGCCACCCTGCTGTTCCAGCACGAGCAACTGGCGCTGGATCGCACCGACCGACGCCTTCGAGACGTTGCCGTAGAGTTTGCCGACCTCCGCCGCCCGCTCCGCCAGCAGTGCCAGCACCGCGCGCAGATCCTTCAGGTCGAGGATCAAAAGCCCTTCCTCGTCCGCCAGCCGGAAGGCGATGTTGAGCACGCCCTCCTGCGTGTCGTTGAGGCCGAGAAGGCGCGCCAGCAGCAGCGGCCCCATTTCCGAAACCGTGGTGCGCACCGGATGGCCGCGCTCGCCGAACACATCCCAGAACACGGTCGGGAAGCCGCGATGGCCGTAATCCGCGCCGAGGCCGATCTCGGCGGCGCGCGCCTCGAAAGCCGGCTTGTCGCCGCCCGGCACCGCGATGCCCGACAGGTCGCCCTTTATGTCGGCGGCGAACACGGGAACACCGGCCTCGGAGAAGCCCTCGGCGAGGAGCTGCAGCGTCACCGTCTTGCCGGTGCCGGTCGCGCCTGCGACGAGGCCGTGGCGGTTCGCGCGCTTCAGCGCGAGATATTCCGGCCCGCTCGCAAGCCCGAGGAAGATGCGGTCTTCCTTCAGCAGCGACTGGGATGCCTCAGCCATCTCCACCGATCCTTGTTCGCCCGCCGGACGCTTCGTCCACGCGGCCCGGTCGCCCGGGCCGCACCGGCAACTATAGGCGCCCCCGCAGGTCGCGGCAAAGATGCCCGCGCAGCGGCACGGCGCGATGCCGTCGGTCCACGCGGGGGCGATTCGGACGATGCAAGCGCTTGCATGCGCTTCACGAATGCGCGCGCCGCACGCGCCAGCCCGGCCGGTGGATGCGAAATCCCGTGCCGGAACAGTGCCGACCGTCCGCCGGGGCAGGAGAACGGCGCCGCACCCACCACACGACGGCTTGTGAAGAGGCCCCAAGTTGTGTTGATTGGCGGCGCTTTGGCGGTTGCGACAGCAGAGACGACGCGGAGGAACTCAAGATCATGCAGCTTCTTATCGACAAGATCACGGCGAAGACTGGCCTCGACGAGGAGCATGCCCGCAAGGCCGTCGCGATCATGCTGAGCTTCCTCCACCACGACGGCCCGCATGACGACGTGGCCAAGCTGTTCGCCAAGATCCCCGGCGCCAACGCGATGCTGCAGCACGCCGGCGCGACCGACGATGTCGGCGGCCTCGGCGCCCTGTTCGGCGGCGGCCTCGGCGCGATGGCGGCGTTCAACGCGCTGACGACCGCCGGCCTCGACATGGGCCAGATCCAGATCGTCGCCAAGGAAGTGGTGGCGTTCGCCCGCGAGAACGCCGGCGACGAACTCGTCGACAACGTGATCGACGCCATTCCCGGCCTGTCCCAGATCGTCTGATCCGATCGCAGGGCCGCGCCCGGCGGTCCCGCGCGGACGCGCCGGGGCAACGGCCGAACGAAGCGGCTAGAGCGCTTTCCGATCCGATGGAACCATCAGATCGATAAGAAAGCGCTCCAAATTCAAAGGCTTGAGCATATCCTTGTCGTTCAGATCGGCTCGATCTGAACTGGGATATGCTCTAGGTCGCAGCGGCCCTTTGCGTTGCAGGCCGTGATCCGCCTGCGTGGATCGCCGCCGCAGCGCCACCCCGGCGCATGTTGAACGCGTACGGCCGCCGCCGGCGCCCGGCGCGGTCCGGCGATACGCCCGGCGTGGAGCCGGCCGGCGCGCCGACAGCGGAACCCTCAGGCGAGTTCGACCTCGACCACGCCCGGCACCGTGCGCAGCGCGCCGGCGAGCGGCGGCGACACCGCGTAGCGGCCGGGAAGCCGCATCTCGATCTCGCGGCGACCGTCGTCGAGCAGCAGCACCACGCTCACCTCGCCGTCGCCCCCGGCGGGAAGCCGGCGCGCCAGGGCATCGAGCGGGGCCTCGTCGCGCACGAACACCCGCAGCGCGTGCTTCATGCGCCGTGCCGCCTCGTCGAGCGACTCCACCGACTGGATGCGGACGCTGACGCCTTCCTCGCGTTCTTCCGCGGCGACGATCAGCACCACCGACTGGCCCGGCTCCAGCCGGTCACGGACCTGCGCGAGGGTCTCGGAAAAGGCGATCGCCTCATATTGCCCGGTCGGGTCCGACATCCTGACGATGCCCATGCGGTTGCCGGTGCGCGTCTTGCGCTCCTGGCGCTGGGTGACGGTGCCAACGAGCCGCCCGGCCGCCGCGCCGCGCTTCACCGCCTCGACGAAGTCGCTCCACATCTGCACCCGCATCTGCTTCAGCATCGGGCGGTATTCGTCGAGCGGATGGGCCGAGAGATAGAAGCCGATGGCGGCATATTCCCGCTGCAGCCGCTCCGTCGGCAGCCAAGGATCGACGTTCGGCAGCGCCAGCGGCTGCGGACCCGCGCCGCCGAACAGCTCGGACTGGCCGATTTCAGCGCCCTCGCTCGCCCGCGCCGCTTCGGCGAGCACATGGTCGAGCCCGCCCACGACCCGCGCGCGGTTCGCTTCCAGGTCGTCGAAGCCGCCGGCGCAGGCCAGCCCTTCGAGCGCGCGCTTGTTGACGACACGCGGGTTGATGCGCCGGGCGAAATCGCCGAAATCGCGGAACGGCTTTTCCCCGCGCGCTTCCACGATGTGGTCCACCATCGAGCGGCCGACGCCCTTCACCGCGGCAAGCGCGTAGGCGATCTTGCCCTCGATCACCTCGAAGGTCGGGCCGGAGCGGTTGATCAGCGGCGGCAGCACGGCGATCTTCAGCCGGTCGGCCTCGCGGCGGAAATCGTTCAGCTTGTCGGTGTTGGTCATGTCGAGCGTCATCGACGCCGCCAGGAACTCAACCGGGTGGTTGGCCTTGAGCCACGCCGTCTGGTAGGCGACGAGCGCGTAGGCCGCGGCGTGGGACTTGTTGAAGCCGTAGTCGGCGAACTTCGCCACGAGGTCGAAGATGGTCTCGGCCTGCGCCTTGGGCACGCGGTTGGCGACCGCGCCCTCCACGAAGCGGGCGCGCTGGACCACCATCTCCTCGCGGATCTTCTTGCCCATGGCCCGGCGCAGCAGGTCGGCTTCGCCGAGCGAATAGCCCGAAAGCACCTGCGCGATCTGCATCACCTGCTCCTGATAGATGATGACCCCGAAGGTCTCTTTCAGGATCGGCTCCAGCAGCGGGTGCAGATAGTCGGGCTCCTCGAGCCCGTGCTTGCAGCGGTTGTAGTGGGGAATGTTGTCCATCGGGCCGGGACGGTAGAGCGCCACGAGCGCGATGATGTCCTCGAACCGGTCGGGCTTCATGCCGGCCAGCGCCTTGCGCATGCCCTGGCTTTCGAGCTGGAACACGCCGACCGTCTCGCCGCGCGCCAGCATGGCGTAAGTCTCGGCGTCGTCGAGGGGAAGCGCCGCGATGTCGACCTCGATCCCGCGCTTGGCAAGCAGCTTCACCGCGACGTCGATCACCGTCAGGGTCTTGAGGCCGAGGAAGTCGAACTTCACCAGCCCGGCCGATTCCACCCATTTCATGTTGTACTGGGTGACCGGCATGTCGGAGCGCGGATCGCGGTAGAGCGGCACCAGCTCTTCGAGCGGACGGTCGCCGATCACGATGCCCGCCGCGTGGGTCGAGGCATGGCGGAACAGCCCCTCGAGCTTCATCGCCATGCCGACGAGCCGCTCGACGATGGGTTCCTCGGCCTTGGCTTCCTGCAGCTTCGGCTCGTCACGCACAGCCTCGGCGAGGGTGACGGGCTTGGCCGGGTTCTGCGGCACCAGCTTGCAGAGGCGGTCGACCTGGCCGTAGGGCATCTGCAGCACGCGCCCGACGTCGCGCAGCACGGCGCGCGCCTGCAGGGTTCCGAAGGTGATGATCTGCGCGACCTGCGCGCGGCCATACTTCGCCTGGACGTAGCGGATCACCTCTTCGCGCCGGTCCTGGCAGAAATCGATGTCGAAGTCCGGCATCGACACGCGTTCCGGGTTCAGGAAGCGCTCGAACAGCAGGCCGAACCGCATGGGGTCGAGGTCGGTGATCGTCAGCGAATAGGCAACCAGCGATCCCGCGCCCGATCCGCGGCCCGGCCCGACGGGAATGCCCTGGGCCTTCGCCCACTGGATGAAGTCGGACACGATCAGGAAGTAGCCGGGGAACTTCATCCGCTCGATGATGCCGAGCTCGAAATCGAGCCGCTCGCGATAGGCGGTCTCGTCGAGGCCCGGCGCCATTCCGTGGCGCTCCAGCCGCTGCGCGAGGCCGGTCTGCGCCCGCTCGCGCATCAACGCGGCTTCGGCGCGCATCGCTTCCTCGGGGTCAGCCCCGATCCCCGCAAACCGCGGCAGAATCGGCTTGCGCTTCGTCGCCACCACCGCGCAACGCCGCGCGATCTCCATGGTGCTCTCGATCGCCTCGGGCAGGTCGGCGAACAATGACACCATCTCCGCGCGCGACTTGAAGGCGTGCTCCGGCGTCAGCCGCCGCCGGTCGTCCTCGATCAGCGTGCGGCCGTCGGCGATGCACAGCAGCGCATCGTGGGCCTCGTAATCGTCGCGCTTGGCGAAATAGACCTCGTTGGTGGCGACCAGCGGCAGGCCGAGCCGATAGGCGAGATCGACCAGTTCGGGCTCCACCGCCTGCTCGGACGCGAGCTGATGGCGCTGCAGTTCCACATAGAGCCGCCGGTCGAAGATCGCGGCGAGCCGTTCCAGGCGCGACCGCGCCAGCGCGCCGCCGCCGGCGAGGATCGCCCGGTCGACGGGGCCGCGCGGGCCGCCGCTGAGGGCGATCAGGCCCGGGCTTTCCTGAAGGAGCGATTCGATGCCGACATGCGGCTCGACGCTGTTGTCCGTCTCCATGAACGAGCGGCTCACGAGGCGGACTAGGTTCGCGAATCCCGTCGGTGTCGAGGCGAGCAGCACGACGCTCGGCAGCCGCTCGCGGACGCCGTTGCGGCGCGTCGGCTCTTCGTCGCCGAAATCGACCCCGAGTTCGCACCCGATGATCGGCTGCACCCCGGACTCCATCGCCTTGGCGGAGAATTCCAGCGCGCCGAACAGGTTTCCGCTGTCCGTCACCGCCACCGCGGGCTGACGGTCGGCCTTGGCGAGACCGACCACGTCCTTCACATGCAGCGCGCCCTCGAGCAGCGAGTAAGCGGAATGTACCCTGAGGTGAACGAAACCGGCCGAGCCGTCCGCCAACCGTGTGCCCGCCATCGCTGCCTCCGTCGCGTGATCGCCGCCGCATCGCCCGCCTGTGGCGACCGTGCTGCCGTCCCACCGTTCCCGTTGTTCTCCCGTCCCGCCGGAATGTCGACCCCGTTTCGGGTTGTCCACATCCCGCGGGTGCGGGTCACGCGAAGGCGGAGATGGCGTCGATCCACACCACGAGCGTCGCCGCGAAAAGGGTAAGCGCGATCAGAGCTGCCATGTCCTGCGCCGTCTGTTTCATCGGAGCCTCCATGTTCGGTTCGTCTCTATCTGCGTTCGTTCTCATGAATTCGTCTTATGATCCTAATTTGTTCTTTTTTCGTTCCCATTGCAAGGAGAACAAGCCAAGGACAAAGTGGCTGTCTCCCCAGCGTTAACAAACCCTGGCCGCATTTGGTTTCATTGTCGGCATGTTGCGCCGGTTGGTAAGCCGGCTTTCCATCTGCCCTTCCCCCTCCGGCTGCCGGCCCGCGCCTCGATGCGGCCGACGCGCCCCCTGCAACAGAAAGCCTTTCCCGCGCGATGGACGTTTCGCTGACCCTGATCGACCTTGCCGGCTTCGTCGCCCTGCTGCTGTGGGGCGTGCACATGGTGCAGACCAGCGTGCAGCGCGCGTTCGGCGCCAACCTCCGGCAGATGATCGGGCGGGCGGTGTCGAACCGCTACAAGGCGTTCGCGAGCGGGCTGATCGTGACGGCCCTGCTGCAATCGAGCACCGCGACCGGGCTGATGGTCGCCGGCTTCGTCGCCGAAGGGCTGATGGCGCTCGTCCCCGCGCTCGCGGTCATGCTCGGCGCCAATGTCGGCACCACGCTGATCGTGCAGCTGCTGTCGTTCGACGTCGCGGCGGTCGCCCCGGTGCTGATCCTGCTCGGCGTCGTCATGTTCCGCCGCTCCTCGGGCTCGCGCAGCCACGATCTCGGCCGCGCCTTCATCGGGCTCGGCCTCATCCTCATCGCGCTCCATGCGATCCTCGGCCTGATCACGCCCTACGAGGACACGCCGAGCCTGCGCCTGCTGCTCGGGCTCGTGTCGACGGAGCCGGTGCTCGCCGTGCTGTTCTCGGCCGTGATCACCTGGGCGGCCCATTCGAGCGTCACGATCGTACTTCTGGCGATGTCGTTCGCCTCGAAGGGCGTGGTCTCGCCGGATGCGGCGTTCGCCCTGGTGCTCGGCGCCAATCTCGGCACCGCGCTCAACCCGGTGTTCGAATCGGGCAGCGGCCAGGACCCGGCCGAGCGGCGGCTGCCCATCGGCAACCTCATCAACCGCGTGATCGGTGTCGCCATCGTGCTCGCAGCGCTGCCGTGGCTCGGCCCGCTGATCGTGTCGATCGAACCGAACGAGGCGCGCGCCGTCGCCGATTTTCACACCGCGTTCAACATCGTCGTCGCGCTCGCGTTCTTCCCGGTGCTCGACCGGTTCGCGGCGCTGCTGACGCGGCTGCTGCCGTCGGCGCCGGCGGCGAGCGATCCCTCGCGCCCGCTCTATCTCGACCACGCCTCGCTCGGCATCCCCGTGGTCGCCCTCGGCGCGGCGGCGCGCGAGGCGCTGCGGCTCGCCGATATCCTGGAAGAACTGCTGCGCGCCGGCCGCGACGCGATCGAACACGGCGACACCAAGCGCATCGTCGACGCCAAGCGGCTGGACGACCAGATCGACCGGATCAATGCCGCGATCCGGGCCTATCTGTCGTCGCTCGACGTCGAGCAGCTCACCGACGAGGATCACCGCCGGCTGTCGGAGATCCTGACCTTCGCCACCAACATCGAGCACGCCGGCGATATCGTCAGCCGCAACCTGCTGACGGACGCGCACAAGCGGGTGAAGCGCGCCCTCACCTTCTCCAAGGAGGGGCAGGCCGAGCTCGTCGCCATGGTCGACCGGCTGATCGTGAACCTGCGCAATGCCGCTTCGCTGCTGATGACGGGCGATGCCCGCGCGGCCCGGGCGCTGACGACCGAGAAGGAGGCCTTCCGCGACATGGAGGCGAGCGAGTCGGAAGCTCATTTCCAGCGCATGCGCGCGGGCCGAATCGAGACCATCGAGACGGACACGCTCCACCTCGACATCCTGCGCGACATCCGCCGCATCAACGCCCACCTGGTCGCAGCGGCGGCGGAGCCGGTGCTGCAGCGGGAAGGCGCCCTGCTGCCGTCGCGCCTGCGGCCCGCCGACACGGCGGGCTGACGCCCGCGCTCAGTCCAGCGGCACGATCTTGCCGTCGGCGATGGTGATGCGGCGGCTCATGCGCGCCGCGATCTCCATGTTGTGGGTGGCGACGAGGGCGGCGAGGCGCGAGGCGCGGACGAGGGCGTCGAGCGCGTCGAACACCTGCTCGGCGGTGCGCGGATCGAGATTTCCGGTCGGCTCGTCGGCGAGGAGCACGCGCGGCGCATTGGCGACAGCGCGGGCGATGGCGACGCGCTGGCGCTCGCCGCCCGACATCTGCGCCGGATGGTGCGTCGCGCGGTGGTCGATCCGCATCACCCGCAGCAGCGCCAGCGCACGCTTTTCCGCGACCTTGCGGTCGAGCCC
>JAEZMP010000616.1 GCA_023442215.1 Pseudomonadota bacterium | reverse complement strand
CGTTGTAGCGCACGTTGAAGCGCAGCCGCGCCTCCGCCGGGATGACGTTCCACGACGGGTTGCCGACATCGACCGAGACGATCTCGAGGTTCGACGGGGCGAAGTGGGCGTTGCCTTCATCGAGCGGCGGATCGATCAGGGCGGGGGCGAGCGCGAGCAGCGCCGGCACCGGATTGCGGGCGCGCTCGGGATAGGCGACGTGGCCCTGGGTGCCGCGCACGATCACCGTGCCGGACATCGAGCCGCGCCGGCCGACCTTGATGGTATCGCCGAGCGCGGCGGTGCAGGTCGGCTCGCCGACGAGCGCGGCATCGAAATGCTCGCCCCGCGCCGCGCACCACTGCATCAGCTTCACGGTGCCGTTGATGGAGGGCCCTTCCTCGTCGCCGGTGACGAGGAACGAGATCGAGCCCCGGAAACTCTCGCCGCGGGCGACGAGGAAATCGAGCGCGGCGGCGATGAAGGCGGCGATCCCGCCCTTCATGTCGACCGCGCCGCGGCCGTAGAGCACGCCGTCATGAACCACGGCGCCGAACGGATCGTGCCGCCAGGCGGCGATATCCCCGGGCGGCACGACGTCGACATGGCCGGCGAAGGCGACGTGGGGTTCGCCCCGCCCGAAGCGGGCGTAGAGATTTTCGACCGGCGCGGTGCCGGCTTCCTCGAACACCGGGCGCAGCACGGCGAAGCCGGCCGGCGCCAGCGCCGCCTCGACCGCGTCGAGCGCCGCGCCGGCATCCGGCGTCACGCTCGGGCACGCGATCAGCCGCCGGGCGAAATCGAGCGGAGTGCGCCCGTCCGCCCAGCGCGACGCGGCCGTGTCGCCGTCCTCAGCCATCCGGCGCTCCGTTACCGCTCGAGGCCCTTGGCTCGGGCGGCGAGCAGGCGCAGGCGCAGCGCATTGAGCCTGATGAAGCCCGCGGCGTCCTTCTGGTCGTAGGCGCCGGCGTCGTCCTCGAACGTCACCATCTTGGTCGAATAGAGCGAGTTCGGGCTGGAACGGCCGATCACGATGGTGTTGCCCTTGTAGAGCTTCAGCCGCACCGTGCCCTCGACCGCCTCCTGGCTCTTGTCGATCAGCGCCTGGAGCATCTCGCGCTCCGGCGAGAACCAGAAGCCGTTATAGATCAGTTCCGCGTAGCGCGGCATCAGCTCGTCCTTGAGGTGGCCGGCGCCGCGGTCGAGCGTGATCGATTCGATCGCCCGGTGGGCGACGTGCAGGATGGTGCCGCCCGGCGTCTCGTAGACGCCGCGCGACTTCATGCCGACGAAGCGGTTCTCGACGAGGTCGAGGCGGCCGATGCCGTTGTCGCGGCCGAGATCGTTGAGGCGGGCGAGCAGGGTCGCCGGCGACAGCTCGACGCCGTCGATGGAGACCGCGTCGCCGTTGCGGAAGCCGATCTCGATGATGGTGGGGCTGTCCGGCGCCTCCTCGGGCGAGAGCGTGCGCTGGAACACGTAGGCCGGCGGCTCTTCCGCCGGGTCTTCCAGCACCTTGCCCTCGGAAGACGAGTGCAGCAGGTTCGCGTCGACCGAGAACGGCGCCTCGCCGCGCTTGTCCTTCGCCACAGGAATCTGGTTCTTCTCGGCGAAATCGATCAGGTCGGTGCGCGACTTGAAATCCCAGATGCGCCACGGCGCGATCACCTGGAGCTTCGGATCGAGCGCGGCGACCGCCAGCTCGAAGCGGACCTGATCGTTGCCCTTGCCGGTGGCGCCATGGGCGATGGCGTCGGCGCCCGTCTCGTGGGCGATCTCGACGAGGCGCTTGGCGATCAGCGGCCGGGCGATCGAGGTGCCGAGCAGATAGGTGCCCTCGTAGAGCGCATTGGCGCGGAACATCGGGAAGACGAAGTCGCGCACGAATTCCTCGCGCAGATCGTCGATATAGATCTGCGTCACGCCCATCATCTCGGCCTTCTTGCGGGCCGGCTCGAGCTCCTCGCCCTGCCCGAGATCAGCCGTGAAGGTGATGATCTCGGCCTGATACTGCTGCTGCAGCCATTTGAGGATGATCGACGTATCGAGCCCGCCGGAATAGGAGAGCACGATCTTCTTGATGTCGGACATGAGAGGCCGCTTCCGGTCGACGATGACGAATGCGGGCTTATAAACCGGGCCTTTCCGCCCGGCAACCGCGGCACGGCTCATGCTCGGGTTCTCTGCCGGGCTTCCCGCCCGGTTTCCCGCCTTTGGGCCGGCGCCGCCCGTTCCCCCGCTGGCCGCTCGCCGGCTTTTTCTCCGCCCCTCCCCTGCCCTCAGGGGCAGGGATTGGCGCGCAGCCGGTGCAGATTGTCGATGCGGGCGAGAAGTTCGGGCGGCAGCGTCACGCCGGCGGCGGCGATGTCGGTCTCGAGCTGGTCGAGGCTGGTCGCGCCGACGATGACCGAGGTGGTGAACGGCCGGCCGAGCACGAAGGCGAGCGCCATCTGCGCGGGGTCGAGGCCGAACTCGGCGGCAAGGTCGACATAGCCGCCGATCGCCTCCTCGGCGCCGGGCCCCTCGTAGCGCTGCAGCCGGTCGAACAGCGTCTTGCGCGCGCCGGCCGGACGGGCGCCGTTGCGGTACTTGCCGGTGAGGTAGCCCTGCGCCAGCGAGGAATAGGCGAGCAGGCCCACGTCCTCGCGCAGCGCCACCTCCGCAAGCCCGCCCTCGAAGGTGCGGTTGACGAGCGAATAGGCGTTCTGCACCGACTGCACCCGCGGCAGGCCCAGCGATTCCGCCGCCGCCACCGCCTTCATCACGCCCCACGGGCTTTCGTTGGAAAGCCCGACATGGCGGATCTTGCCGGCCTTCACCGCATCGGCGAGCACGGACAGCGTTTCGGCGATCGGGGTCTCGTCGGCGACGGGCGCGGGGCTCTTCCAGACGACGGGGTTGGACCCGAAGCCGGAGACCGGCCTGTCCGGCCAGTGGAGCTGGTAGAGATCGATATAATCGGTGCCGAGGCGCTTCAGGCTCTTGTCGAGCGCCTCCTCGATCTGGCGCCGGTCGAGCCGGCCCTCGGAGCCGTCGTCGCGGAACCACGCCATGTCGGTGCGGCCGACCACCTTGGTGGCGAGCACGACCTTGTCGCGGCTGGACCGCGCCTTGAACCACGAGCCGATATAGAGCTCGGTCCTGCCTTGCGTCTCCGCCTTCGGCGGGATCGGATAGAGTTCCGCCGTGTCGAAGAAGTTCACACCGTGTTCCAGCGCGCGATCCATCTGCGCATGGGCCTCGGCCTCGGTGTTCTGCTGACCCCAGGTCATGGTGCCGAGACAGATGGCGCTGACCTTCAGGCCGGACCGGCCGAGCGGGCGGTATTCCATGGGGTGACTCCGGGAGGGGGAGGCGGAAGATGAGGCAGAGCGCGTGCCGTCAGTGACGGGAAGTCGCGCGAATATCGACGCATGAGACGAGATCAGCCGGGCGAACAACAAGGAACGGACAAGAAGCGCGACGGGGGTGGGGAGTCAAGGGTCTGAGCCTTGCGACCGCGCTCATTATTTAGGTCGAGGCAAAGACGCTATGATTGCCGGTTGTCACCGCGATATTGACAACATAAAATTGCGTCGCATACTTCTCAATAACTCTTAATAGCCTCTCCTCTAGCAAAATAAAATAAGCGGAACTAATAAATGATCATAAAGTCAATAACTATTTCTGAACTATTGAATAATAAAGGGGATATCTCCTATAATTTTAATAGAGATCTAAATATATTCACCGGAAGAAACGGATCCGGAAAAACAACGATAATGAAGCTAATATGGTTCATTATAAGCGGAAATATTAACTACGCCCTTAGAGAAGTTGAATTTAAATATTGTATTCTAAAGACAAGTTTATATACGTGCAAAATAAGCAAAATAAACCAAAATAGAAGCAAAATTACAGTCGAGCACGATGGTGGAGTGGAGAATTTTGAAGATGATATTGATATAATTGAAGATTTAGATGTCGATCCTTTTTCAGATTATGCTTGGGAGAAAGCGAACCCATTTTTTGTAGATATTGGCGCTTCCATATTTTTTCCGACATTTCGCAGGATTGAAGGTGGATTTTCGCTCGCCACTAGACCGTCAAACGTCAGGTCGAATGTGAGACCAAAATCTGATATCGATGATGCGCTTTCTTCTCTATCAAAAAAAATGACTAATGCCGATCATTTATTTGTCTCCGCAATCTCAACACAAGACATAAATGAACTTTTACTTCGACGATACGCTTCATTTTCGGAAGAAATCAATTTATTTCAGCAAGATGTTTCTAGAAATGTCATCGACAAAATAAGGCATTACGAGCAGTCCCAGAACTCTCGGGAAAGTGCTGATGATCTACTATCTGAAACCAGAAAAGAGATTGAGAAAATCGATGAATTTTGGAGCAAAACATTAAAGCCACTTGATCTAGTCAGAAATTTGGTAGAGAAATTATTTCAACACTCTGGAATATCTTTTGGTCGAAGATTAAATTTCGGTGATGCCGCCGCGGCGGTTAATAGCGACCTTTTATCCGCGGGAGAAAAGCAAATGCTTAGTTTTATATGCTATAATGCTTTTTACAAAAATTCGATAATATTCATTGACGAGCCAGAGCTCAGCTTGCACGTGGACTGGCAACGCCAGCTTTCAAATATACTACAATCTCAAAACTCATCAAACCAGTTTATATTTGCTACGCACTCGCCTTTTATATACGGAAAGTATCCAGATAAAGAATTAAGCATTAGCGTTGACCGTGGTGAGTGACTATGGCGACAAATAACTCAAGCCCGACTACTGATGAATTGTTCGAGCTTCTGAAGAGAACAAGCATTCCAACGGTTCTGGTTGAAGGAAAGAATGATATAATATTTTACAGGGCCATTGAGGATGAATTGCGAGACATCGGAATTGATATGCTTCCTGCGGGAAACAAGAATTCTGTTCTCAATCTCCGCGAGAGATTAATCGATCAGAAATTAAATGTTCCGATTTCTTTTATAGTAGATAAGGACATTTGGATTCATACAGGCGTTCCAAGTGCAATATATACCGATAATTTGATAGTAACAAATGGGTATTCTATTGAAAATGATCTAATTTCTGATGGAAAGCTTATTGATATGATGACTTTATCAGAAAAATGCTGCTTTGAGGTAGAGGTCAAACGTTTTTTGAAGTGGTACGCTCTATCAGTTCACAGACATCTACGCGACTCAAGCACACTATTTAGAATTCATCCAGGAAAATTGCTTGATGATGATTCTTTTTATGAAAAATCCTTAGAGTTACATGATGGAGAAGAATATCCAGAAGAACTGCTAGAGAAAATCACAACTGATTATGAATGTATCATGAGGGGAAAATCTCTTTTTGCCATACTGCACAGACAATTATCTCGAAAAAATAGAGCGATAAAGTACAGCGAGAGACAATTAATGGGATTTGGCGCCTCTAGAAAAGGAGAAAATTTTCAAAGGATAAAAAATTTAGTTCGAGAATCCGTACAAAAATCTTCCTCCTATAGAAAATCTACGTAGATTATCATTCTATCTTTCCGCCAGCTTCTCCACCAGCGGAAGAATCCCCTGCACGATCTTCTCCACGCCGGCTTCGGTCGGGTGGAGGCCGTCGGGGAGGTTGAGGGCGGGGTCGGCGGCGACGCCTTCGAGGAAGAAGGGGTAGTAGAGCGCGCCGTGGGCGTTCGCGACCTCGGCGAAGATCGGGTTGAAGGCGGCGGCGTAGGCCGGGCCGAGATTGGGCGGGGCGAGCATGCCGGCGACGAGCACGGGCAGCTTGCGCTCGCCGAGCCGGGTGAGGATGGCATCGAGATTGCGGCGGGTGCCGGCGGGGTCCTGGGCGCGCAGGGCATCGTTGGCGCCGAGTTCCACGATCACCGCGTCGGCATCGTCCGGCACCGACCAGTCGAGCCG
>JAEZMP010000183.1 GCA_023442215.1 Pseudomonadota bacterium | reverse complement strand
ACGTCGATCTCATCACCTATGTGAATCGCATTCCGGGACCCGGCGAGACGCTGGAAGCCCCGAAGTTCCAGATCGGCAACGGCGGCAAGGGCGCCAATCAGGCGGTTGCGGCCGCGCGCCTCGGTGCCGACGTCCTGATGGTCTCCAAGGTGGGGGACGACCTGTTCGCGGACAGCACGGTCGCCAACCTCGCCGCTGCCGGCATCGATGTGCGCCACGTCGGCCGGGCGGCGGGCGTTTCGAGCGGCGTTGCCCCGATCTTCGTCGAACCGTCGGGCGAGAACCGCATCCTGATCATCAAGGGGGCGAACGACGTGCTGTCGCCGGCCGACATCGATGCGGCGGCGGACGATCTCACCCGATGCCGGCTGATCCTGCTTCAGCTCGAGATCGCAATCGAGACGGTCTACTACACGCTCGATTTCGCCGCCCGTCACGGCATTGAGGTTCTTCTCAATCCCGCTCCCGCCTTGCCGGATCTCGATCCCGCCAAGGTGTCGCTCGCGACCTTCCTGGTGCCGAACGAGAGCGAACTCGCGATCCTGTCCGGTCTTCCGACCGGCACTGAGGACGAAGTGGAGGCCGCCGCCCGTGCGCTGATCGCGAAGGGCAACCGCACCGTGATCGTGACGATGGGCGCGCGCGGCGCGCTGCTGGTCACGGCGGACGGCAAGTTTCATGTGCCGTCGGTGCCTGTGACGCCGAAGGACACGACCGGGGCGGGAGACGCCTTCATCGGTGCGTTCGCGCGTTACTATGTCGACGGATTCGATCCGGTGGCTGCCGTCCAGCGCGCGGTCCGTTACGCCGCCGACTCGATCACCCGGCTCGGCACGCAATCCTCCTACGCGACCGAGGCGGCTTTCGAGGAACTGCTGACACGGGACGGAGCGCTTGCGGACGCAGAAGGCTGACTGCCAACCGGACGAAAATTAAGTGATGAATTTTGAATATCGTCATTTATAATATGCGATTGTGCGGACGGAAGCGGAGAGCGGTGCAGCAAGCACCCCCATGCCGGGGCTGGACTGATCATGAGTAGAGTGACGCGCAATGCGGCTTCGCCGGACGACACCCGCGCCCGCATCATCGAAGTCGCGGAGGAGAGCTTCCGTCGGGTCGGTTACGCCAAGACGACGGTTGCGGACATCGCCAATGCCCTGGAGATGAGCCCGGCGAACGTCTACCGCTTCTTTCCGTCCAAGGCCGCGATCAACGACGCGATCCTGCAAAGGACTCTCGCGGAGATGGAGGAGATCGCCTGGAAGTGCGCGCGCGCCGACCAGCCCGCACTCGACCGCTTTGAGGCGATCGTGCTCGGCATGCTCCGCTTCAACCACAACAGCCTGATGCACGAGCGGCGCGTGCACGATATGGTGACGGCGGCGTTCGACGAAAATTGGCCTTCTATCAATAAGTTCATCGAACGTTTTGTGATATTGATAGAAGGTATCATCCGCGACGGGATCGCCAAGGGCGAACTGATCGCAGTCGATCCCGGAGAGACGGCGCACGTCCTCAAAATGACGATGGTCCGGTTCATGCATCCGGTGGTCGTATCCCAGTGCTGGAAGGAAGGCGACGACCCGGAAGCGGATCTGAGAATGCTGATGCGTTTCCTGCATCGTTCGCTCGGCAACCGCCAACCTGCCAAAACGCCCGCCCGCCCGGTGCAGCAGCGCCTGCTCTGATCGCCGCCCTTCATCGGCTCATCTTCCCTCTCGACGTCGTCACCTTCGTCGGTGAAGTCGGCGTGTCGTGACCGCGCGGCACATCGGCCAAGCCCCCGGATATGGGAGGGAGGAAGATTCATGTTTTTAAAGTGACGAATTTCGATTATCGTCAGTTGATATTTCGCTGTCGTGAATCGTCGCAATGGGATCCTCTGCCATGGTGCGGAACTCAGCCCTCTCGCTCGGTGTCGTCGGGCTCGCCCTCGCCGTGGCGGCCTGCAAGCCGGAACAGGTGGCTTCGAAGCCCGATCCGGTCGTGCGCGTCACCACGGCATTCTCCGCGCCCGACGCGGAGGTGCGCAGCTACACCGGCGTGGTCCGTCCCCGCACCGAGATCTCCCAGGCCTTCCGCGTCGGCGGCCGGGTGGTCGAGCGCTTGGTCGATGTCGGCGATACGGTGAAGCAGGGCCAGGTTCTCGCCCGCCTCGATCCGACCGACTTCGCGCTGTCGGTCGAAAGCGCCGAGGCCGAGCTGACGGCGGCGCGGTCCGCTCTGGTGCTCGCCAATGCGGAGGAAGGCCGGTTCGAGGAACTGCTGAAAGGCGGTCACACCAGTCAGGCGTCCTATGACGCCCGCAAGGTCGCCCTCGACGAGGCGAGCGCCCGGGTCGATCGCGACGAGCGCGCGCTCGATCTCGCCCGCAACCAGCTCGCCTATGCGGTGCTCGCCTCCAATGTGGACGGCGTCGTCACCTCCGCCACCGCCGAGGCGGGGCAGGTCGTCGGCCAGGGTCAGGAGATCGTCAAGATCGCCAAGCAGGCCGAGCCTGCACAGGCGGCAGACGGGACGGCAGCGGGCGGCTGGAAAGGGGCCGAAAAGGAGGTCCTGGTCGCCATTCCCGAAAGCCGTCTCGACGATCTCAACCGTTCCGCCGCCACCGTGACGCTCTGGGCCGACGGCGGACGCAAATATGCGGCGACGGTGCGCGAGATCGCGCCGCAGGCCGATCCCGCGACGAGAACCTATGCGGTGCGCTTCTCGCTGCCGGATGCCGACGACGCCGTCCGGCTCGGCATGACGGCGACGCTCGCGCTCGCCACCGGCTCCGACCGGCCCGTCGTCCGCCTGCCGCTGTCCGCCGTGTTCAGCGAGGGCGAGGGTGCCGGGGTCTATGTGGTGAAGCGCGATCCGGAGGAGACCGGGCACGGCGTGCTCGCGTTCCAGCCGGTGAAGATCGTTCGGTACGGTTCCACCGAGGCCGTCGTCACCGGCGTGCCACACGGCGCGGCGGTGGTCGCGATGGGCGCGCGACGGCTCGAGAATGGCGAGCGCGTGCGCTTCGAGGCATCCGCCCAGTCCGTCCAGCAGCCGGACGCCACGACCGAGGCATCGCCCGGCGTGGCCTCGCGGTCGTGACGGGGGACGGGGGCATGGGCCGCTTCAACCTGTCTCATTGGGCCGTCACGCACCAGCCGCTGGTGCTGTTCCTCATGATCCTGCTGTCGTTCGGCGGCGTGCTCTCCTATTTCAATCTCGGCCGGGCCGAAGAGCCGGATTTCACCGTCAAGATCATGATCGTTTCCGCCCAGTGGCCTGGTGCCACGGCGGAGGAAATGCAGCGCCAGGTCGCCGACCCGATCGAGAAGGTGCTGCAGGAGATTCCCCACTTCGACAAGGTGAAGACCTATTCGCGGCCGGGCAGCACCTTCATGCAGGTGCAGTTCAAGGACGACACGCCGCCGAAGGATGTGCCCGCGCTGTTCCTGCGGGTGCGGGACCGCGTGTCCGATGCCCGCGCCAGCCTGCCCGCCGGCGTCATCGGCCCGTTTTTCAACGACGACTTCGCCGATGTGTCGTCCACGCTTTACATGCTGACGGGCGACGAGGGCGTTTCCGCCCGCACCCTGAAGGACGAGGCGGAGGACATCCGCCAGCAGCTTCTCCGCGTGCCGGACGTCGCCAAGGTGCTGTTCTTCGGCGAGCAGGACGACCGCATCTATGTGGAGTTCAGCCACACCAAGCTCGCGACGCTCGGCATCACGCCGGACCAGATCTTCGCCTCTGTGGCGCGGCAGAATGCGGTCGCGCCCGCCGGCCGGTTCGAAAGCAATGCCGACCAGATCTATCTGCGCGTCGACGGCGCGCTCGACGGCGAGAAGGCGGTCGCGGACGTGCCGATCTCCGCCGGCGGCCGGCAGTTCCGCCTGGGCGACATCGCCACCGTTCATCGCGGTCCGCCGGACCCGCCGACCTATCTGGTGCGGCAGCAGGGCGTGCCCGCGCTCGGCATCGGCGTGGTGATGGCGAAGGGCGCCAACATCCTCGACCTCGGAGAGAACCTGCATTCCACCATCGACCGCATCCGCGCCGACCTACCGGTCGGCCTCGAACTGATCCAGATCGCCGATCAGCCGAAGATCGTCGAGGAATCGGTCGGCGAGTTCGTCCGGGTGTTCATGGAAGCGCTGGTGATCGTGCTCGGCGTGTCGTTCCTCTCGCTCGGCATCAGGACCGGCATCGTGGTCGCGTTCGCGGTCCCGCTCGTGCTCGCCATCACGATCATGATCATGGATTTCATGGGCCTGTCGCTGCAGCGGGTCACGCTCGGCGCGCTCATCATCGCGCTCGGCCTGCTCGTCGACGACGCCATCATCGCGGTCGAGATGATGGTGGTGAAGATGGAGCAGGGCTTCGACCGCATCGCCGCGGCGAGCTACGCCTGGACCTCGACTGCGTTCCCGATGCTGACAGGCACGCTCGTCACCGCAGCCGGTTTCATGCCCGTCGGCCTCTCCCAGTCCTCCACCAGCGAATATGCGGGCGGCATCTTCTGGGTGGTCGCCATCGCGCTTCTGGTATCCTGGGTCGTGGCGGTGGTGTTCACGCCCTATCTGGGTGTGAAGCTTCTGCCGAACTTCAAGGCCCATCACGGCGATCCGAACGCCGTCTACGACACGCGTGTCTACCGAGCCCTCCGCCGCGTGGTGGCGTGGTGCGTGCGCCACCGCATCGTGGTCGTGCTGGCGACGCTGGCGCTGTTCGCCTCGGCGATCTTCTCGATGCGCTTCGTGCAGCAGCAGTTCTTCCCGACTTCGGCCCGTCCGGAGGTGATCATCGAGGTCGCGACCCCACTCGGAAGCGCCTTCGGCACCACGGATGGGGCGATCAGGAAGATCGAGAAGCTGGTGGCGGCCGACGACGAGGTCGACACCTACACCTCCTATATCGGCTCCGGCGCCCCGCGGTGGATGCTCGGCTTCAACCCGGAACTTCCCAAGGAGAGCTACGGCGTCGTCATCGCCTACGCCAAGGACTTCCACGCCCGCGACCGGGTGATCGAGCGGCTGAGGGCCGCAGTCGGCGACGGCGCCGTTCCCGAAGCGACGGTGCGCGTCAGCGAACTCGTGTTCGGCCCGCCGGTCGGCTACCCCGTGCAGTTCCGCGTCATCGGGCCGGATCCGATCGAGGTGCGCCATATCGCCGGTGCCGTCCGCAAGGTGATGGAGGCCAACCCCAACACCCGCGACGTCAATCTCGACTGGAACGAGCAGGCGAAATCGATCCGCATCGAACTCGATCAGGATCGCATCCGCGCGCTCGGCCTGACACCGGCGGACATCGGCTCGACGCTTCAGACGCTTCTGTCCGGCACCACCGTGACCCAGGTCCGCGACGGCATCGAGCTTGTGAACGTCGTCGCCCGCGCCGTGCCCGAGGAACGGCTCGACCTGCGCAAGCTGCGCGACCTCACCATCGCCACGCGCGACGGCATCGCGGTGCCGCTGTCGCAGGTCGCCAAGGCCGATTTCGGCTTCGAGGAGCCGATCCTGTGGCGGCAGAACCGCGACATGGTGATCACCGTGCGTTCGGATGTGGCGGCCGGACTCCAGCCGCCGGACGTCTCCGCCCAGATCGAGCCAGCCCTGAAGCCGATCATCGAGGCGCTGCCGATGGGCTACCGCATCGAGGCCGGCGGGTCGGTGGAGGAGAGTGCGAAGGCGAACGCCGCGCTCGCCAAGATCTTCCCGATCATGTTCGCCGTGATGCTGCTGTTCATCATGATCCAGGTGCAGAGCTTCGGCCGCCTGTTCCTGGTGATCGCCACGGCGCCGCTCGGACTGATCGGCGCCGTCTACGGCCTCATCATTTTCGACCGGCCGTTCGGGTTCGTGACGCTGCTCGGCGTGCTGTCGCTCGCCGGCATGATCATGCGCAACACGCTGATCCTGGTCGATCAGATCAAGCACGACCTCGATGCTGGCGTGGTGCCGTTCGAGGCGGTGATCGGCTCGACGGTGCGCCGCGCGCGTCCTGTCGTGCTGACCGCGGCCGCCGCGATCCTGGCGATGATCCCGCTGTCGCAGAACATCTTCTGGGGTCCGATGGCGGTGTCCATCATGGGCGGTCTGACGGTCGCGACCCTTCTCACCCTGTTCTTCGTGCCGGCCCTCTACGCGCTGTGTTTCCGCGTCCGCGAGGGGGCCGCCCCGGTGGCCGCGACCGGAAAGGTCGCGGCCGAACCGAGGCTCGCCGCCGAATGACGCCTCCGGCCGGACTCGACATCTGCGTCGCCGCGCAATAACGAGGTGATCGGGGCGTCGCTGGGGATGTGGCTGGCGACGCCGGCGAACCGCGCCGCGGAACGAGCGCGGGTGCGGGGAGGGGCGCGATGGCCGAAGACGAGTTCGACTTCGTGATCGCGGGCGCGGGCTCGGCCGGCTGCGTGCTCGCCAACCGGCTTTCGGCCGGCGGGCGTTACCGCGTGGCCCTGGTGGAGGCCGGGGGCGCCGACAACTGGATCTGGTTCCACATTCCGGTCGGCTACCTGTTCGCCATCGGCAATCCGCGGGCGGACTGGATGTTCCGTACCGAACCCGTGCCGGGCCTGAACGGCCGGGCGCTCGCCTATCCCCGCGGCCGGGTGCTCGGCGGCTCCTCCGCGATCAATGCCATGATCTACATGCGCGGTCAGGCGGCCGATTATGACGGCTGGCGCCAGCTCGGCCTCGAAGG
>JAEZMP010000597.1 GCA_023442215.1 Pseudomonadota bacterium | reverse complement strand
GGCTCTGGCCGCGCAATATATGAGCCGCGATCACGCCAAGACGCTGTTCACCCACCAGCCGCCGGTCGCGTTCATGTCGATCACGCTGCACACGCTGGAACTGGTGTCGCCATCGGCCGGCAAGTGGGGCATTCCGGTGGACGATGTCAGCGTCATGCCGGAACCGCGCCGCGACGATCCGAAGTTCGTGGAAAAGCTCAACCAGCGCACGCAGGAGGCGGCCCACGAGGTGCTGACCGATCCGCGCTGGAACGGGCGCACCGTCGTGATGGTCTGGGAGCACCACCACATCGCCGACGCGAAGCTCGAGAAGCAGTTTCCCGGCGAGGAGGTGACGCTCCGGCAGCTTCTCAATCTCGACAAGCTGAAGGATGTGCCGAAGACCTGGCCGAACTCGAACTACGACTATTTCTGGATCGTCGATTATGCCGATCCGAAGTCCGACGTTCCGACGGCTTTCCGCATGGTCAAGCAGGCATTCGAGCCGCCCTACAACACGCTGCCGTCCAACGATTGGGGAACGCCGGAAGTGTTTCCGCCGGGGTCGGACTGCGAACACCGCCTATAGGCGTTGCCGGACGGCGTCTCCGCCGTCCGGGGCCTGCCGTGTTGCGGCTCAGCCGGCGGCCTAGAGCATAACCCATTCAGATCGTGCCGATCTGAACGACAAGGATATGCTCAAGCTTTTGAATCTGGAGCGATTTCGTGTCGATCTGATGATTCCATCAGATCGGAAAGCGCTCTAGGGCTCGATCACGCCCTTCTTCAGGATGAGGTTGCCGTAGAGCCGGCTTTCCCCCGTCGCGACAACCGCGAACGCGGTCTTGGCGCGCTCGTAGAAGGCGAAGCGCTCGATGCTGCGGACGCCGAAGCGGCCGTCGGAGGCGGCGCGCACCTGCTCCTGGAAGGTCACGCAGATCGGCGCCAGTTCGTCCGGCGCATGCACCTGCTGCATCACGAACGCGGCCTCCGGCTCGAACTGGTCGAGCGGCAGCAGGTGAAGGATGGCCTCGGCCGCATGGGTCGCGGTGACGCCGTCGAGCCGCACCACGCGCTTGCCCATGGTGGCGGCGGGGAAGTTCGCATCGACGATGGCGATCTCGTCGCCATGGCCCATCGAGCGCAGGATGTGAAGCAGGTCCGGCCCGAGAATCGGGTCGATGTGCCTGAGCATGGGAACGGTCCTCGCGTGATGTGTGGCCGGGCTGTCTCGCCCGGTCTCCTGATCGGATGGAAATCGGTGTCCCGGGTGCCGTCCGGGTGAACGGTGCACAGGGCCGGAGCGGGCGAAAAAGCGGAACTTTTTCGATAAGATGCACCCGGCGCGGCGACGATAGAAAGCGCCTCTGCCGTCTGTCAAGGCGCGGGCATGCCCGACCGTTCGGGCGCCTTGCCCTTGATCTCATTGAACCATTCCGGCAGTTTGCTCAAAGAGCGGGCGGGAGAGCCGGTCGGCCGGCGATTCTCCCGTGCCGTTCAGCCTTTGGAAAACGATCGCTCCCGAACCCCGGGCGGAAGGCGCGCCGGCGGGGAGGGAAGCGGTCCATCGTCGTGGCCTGGAAGGCGCGCGCCGCGGAGCCGCAAGTGGCCAAGTCGGACCATCTCTATCGCCGCACGGCGAACCGAATCCTGGACGCCATCGAGGCGCTCGAGCCGGGTGACCCCGCGCCGTCCGAGGCGGTGCTGACGAGCCTGTGCGGCGTCAGCCGTTCCCCGGTGCGGGCGGCCCTCCAGCATCTCATTCAGAACGGCGTGCTCGCCGTCCACGGCAACGAGCGCATCGTCGCCCGCAAGCCGCTCGAAAGCGACCGGTTCGACGAGACGCAGGTCCATTCCCCCGCCGATCACGTCGAAAGCGTGTTCATGGAACTGGTGCTGCGGCAGGATCTTCTGCCCGGCCAGCGCTTCACCGAGGCCGAACTTGCCCGGCGCGCCGACACCTCCACCGCGGTGGTACGGGAATATCTCATCCGCCTGTCGCGCTTCGGCGTCATCCGCAAGCGCCCGCGCGGCAGCTGGACGCTGATGGCGTTCGATGCCGCTTTCGCCAACGAACTGGCGGACATGCGCTACATCCTGGAAATGACGGCGATCGATGCGTTCGCCTCGCTGGGCCCCGATCATCCGGTCTGGGCGGAAGTCGAGCGCATGATCGGACGGCACAGGGAACTGGCGTCCCAGATCGACGAGCGGTTTCACGACTTCTCGGCGCTCGATCAGGACTTCCACGCCATGATCATCGGCGCGAAGCGCAACCGCTTCTTCAGCGACATGTTCGACGTGATGACGCTGATCTTCCACTACCACTACCAGTGGGGAAAGGTCGGCGAGAAAGAGCGCAACAAGGTCGCCGTCAACGAGCATCTCGGCATCCTCGACGCGCTGGCCGCGCGCGACATTCCGACCGCGAAGGACAGGCTCGCCGCACACCTCGCGGTCGCCCGGCGCACATTGCTGCACGCGATCTCCCCGTCCTCGCGTCCGAACGGCCCCGGCAACCTGCCGATCGCCGCGCTGCCGCGCATGGCCGAGGTCGGCACGGCCGCCGAGAACTGACCGCGCGGCGGTGCTGCGCCGCCAGTCCGAAAGCCGCTGCGGCGGAGCGCAGCCCCTTTCCGGCCCGATCCCGGCGGGGCTTTTCATGGATTCCCCTTGAGGCGCCTTGGTCATCCCATCGGCACGGCCGAAACCGTCCGCACGAGCGTCTGGATGCCAGTTTCGAATGTCCGGCGGGCGCGGTAATAAGGGCGTGAGCATGGCGCGTTCCGATCGCGGCCGGCCTCAGGTTCGACGAAAGGTATCATCGGTGCGCGCACTGCCTCAGGTCTGGCTCCCGGTCTTTCTCATCAGCATCCTGGTCGCGGGCTGCGGCGGCCGGCCGATCAACTCGCTGCTGCCGGTCACCGAGACGGTGCCGGGCACGAGTTCGGTCCGCATGCTGGTGGTCACCACGCGCGCGGCGATCTCGAGCCGGCCGGGCGAGTTCTTCTCCGGCGAACGCGGCAACGAGCCGGCCTTTGCCGATATCACCGTCTCGATCCCGCCCGACGCCAACCGCCGTGTCGGCGAGATCCAGTGGCCGTCGAGCGTGCCGGGCAACCCGGCCCGGAATTTCGTTGTGACCAATGTCGAGCTTGAGAACAAGGCCGGCGCGCTTCGCACCTTCAAGCAGATCACGCCCAAGGCACGCCCGCGCCGCGCCCTCGTGTTCGTGCACGGCTTCAACAACCGCTTCGATGCCGCGGTGTTCAGCCTTGCCCAGATCGTCCACGATTCGAAGGCCGATGTGGCGCCGGTGCTGTTCACCTGGCCGTCGCGCGGACGCCTGCTCGCCTACAACTACGACCGCGAAAGCGCGGCCTTCTCCCGCGATGCGCTCGAGGAAGTGCTGTGGGCGCTGGCCAAGGATCCGAACATCGACGAGATCTCGATCCTGGCGCATTCCATGGGCACCTGGCTCACCATGGAAACGCTGCGGCAGATGTCGATCCGCAAGGGCCGGTTGCCCGCCAAGCTGCAGAATGTCGTGCTCGCCGCGCCGGACATCGATTTCGACGTGTTCCTGACGCAGGTGCGCGATATCGGCAAGCCGCGGCCGGAGTTCATCGTGTTCGTGTCGCAGGACGACAAGGCCCTCGCGATCTCCAGCGTGCTCGGCGGCAGCATTTCGCGCCTCGGTGCCATCAACCCCGAGACCGATCCCTACCGCAAGATGCTCGAGGCCGAGAACATCAACGTCATCGACCTCACCAAGCTCTCGAGCGGCGATCCGTTCAACCACAACAAGTTCGCCGAAAGCCCGGAGGTGGTGCGCGCCATCGGCGCCCGGCTCGCCGCCGGCGACTCGGTCACCTCCAGCAACGCTAGCATCGGCGAGCGCATCGGTCTGATCACCACCGGCGCCGCGTCTGCTGTCGGACAGACCACGGGGCTGCTGATCTCGGCGCCGATCTCGGTGGTGGACGGCAACACGCGCGACTCGCTCGGCAGTCAGGCGCGGGCCGTCGGCGTGTCCGTCGGTCAGACGATCGAAGCGACCACGGATACGGTCACGGCGGTGCCCGGCGCCGCCGCCGGAAACTGACCCGGCTTCAGATCGAGCGGCTTGATGCCCGTTCTGCCGTCCGGACCGAAAGCGGGGCCGGACGGATTTGCTCAAGCCATGATCGCGAAGCGCTCCAACAGGCCGGACGATGCGAAGCCGGCGCGCCGGCGGCTCGGTCAACGCCTCAGCAGCGCCAGTGCGGCGACTGCCGCGAACAGCCAGCCGACGATCAGCGTGGTCCCGCCGACCGGGGCGAGCGAGGACATCGGGCTAGCCCCGAACACGTCGCTCCAGATCAGGCTGCCGGAGAACAGAACCACCCCGGCGGCGAGCACGACTGCGCTCCACGCCACGAGCCTCCGTCCGCCGAACGCGGCCGAAAGCGCCGCGAGCGCGACGATGGCGACCGCGTGGATCAGCAGGAACTGCGCCGCCACCGGCAGGTTCGGCAGGTTCGTGAGATGGGCCCC
>JAEZMP010000589.1 GCA_023442215.1 Pseudomonadota bacterium | reverse complement strand
GGGCTCGATGAGGTTGAAGTGCACGTTGAGGCCGTGGGCGAAGAGCAGCGCGGCGCCGTTCTTCATGTTGTCGTGCAGGCTCTCGCGATAAATGTCGCCCTGCAGCTCGTCGGGGGTCAGCATCATCACCACGTCGGCCCACTTGGCGGCCTCGGCGGGAGACATCACCGGCAGGCCGGCGGCCTCGGCCTTCTTGGCGGTGGGGGAACCCGGACGCAGCGCGACCGCGACTTCCTTGACGCCGGAATCCTTCAGGTTCAGCGCATGGGCATGGCCCTGGCTGCCGTAGCCGACGATGGCAACCTTCTTGCCCTTGATCAGATTGAGGTCGGCATCCCGGTCGTAATAAACGCGCATCTGGTGTTCTTCCTTTTCAAGCGTTCCGGTGGTCGGCTGTTGTTTCGGCTGTCGTCTTGCGCATGACCGTCCGAAGGCCGGGAGCCGGTTCGGGATCACGCGGGTTCGGCAGAAGGGGCGGAGCCGCTGACGCAAGCTCCATAAACACCGGCGCGGCGCCGAACAAGACCGAAGCCAGGCAGAAATGCGGGCGCCCCGGCCGGGACGCCCGAAGGGACGGGATCAGAGGCCCTCGGAACCGCGGCTGATGGCGGCGACGCCGGTGCGCGCCACCTCGACGATGCCGAGCGGCTGCAGCAGCTCGATGAACTGCTCGATCTTCTCGGGCTTGCCGGTCAGCTCGAACACGAAGCTCTCCAGCGTGGTGTCGACCACGCGGGCGCGGAAGGCCTCGGCGACCAGGAGCGCCTCGCGACGGTCCTCGCCGCGGCCGCGCACCTTGATCAGCGCCAGCTCGCGCTCGATCGGCGCGCCGGACACGGTGAGGTCGGCGACGCGGTGCACCGGCACCAGGCGGTCGAGCTGGCTCTTGATCTGCTCGATCACCATCGGCGAGCCGGTGGTGACGATGGTGATGCGCGACACCTGCTTGTCGTGCTGGGTCTCGGACACCGTGAGCGAATCGATGTTGTAGCCGCGGCCCGAGAACAGGCCGATGACGCGGGCGAGCACGCCCGGCTCGTTGTCGACCAGGATCGAAAGGGTGTGCTTCTCTGAAATCTCGGGTGCGCGCATGGTGTTGGGATCGATCTTCATGAACATGGGAGTTTCCCGCCTCTGGCATTTGCCCGCCGGCCGGAGGATGTCCTCCGGCCAGCAGGCGCTCCGACCGGGCGTTCCGCCGATCCTCAGACCAGCATCTTGCCTTCTTCGTCGATCACGTCCTCCAGCTCGTCGTCGGTGAAGTCGTCGCCGAGCAGGATTTCGTTGTGCGCCTTGCCCGACGGGATCATCGGGAAGCAGTTGGCGAGGTTGGCCACGCGGCAGTCGAACAGCACCGGCGCCTTGACCGAGATCATCTCGCGGATGGCGTCGTCGAGCTCGTCGGGCTTCTCGACCCGCATCCCCACGCCGCCGAACGCCTCCGCCATCTTGACGAAGTCGGGCATCGCCTCGGTGTAGGAGTGCGACAGGCGGTTGCCGTGCAGCAGTTGCTGCCACTGGCGCACCATGCCCATGTACTGGTTGTTGAGGATGAAGATCTTGATCGGCAGCCCGTACTGGATGGCCGACGACATCTCCTGCATCGTCATCTGCACCGAGGCGTCGCCCGCGATGTCGATGACGAGGCTGTCCGGGTGGGCCATCTGCGCGCCGAGCGCGGCCGGCAGGCCGTAGCCCATGGTGCCGAGGCCGCCGGAGGTCATCCAGCGGTTCGGCTCCTCGAACTTGAAGAACTGCGCCGCCCACATCTGGTGCTGGCCGACTTCCGTCGTGATGTAGACGTCCTTGTCCTTCGTCAGCTCGTAGAGCCGCTCGATGGCGTATTGCGGCATGATCACGTCGCGGCGGCGCTTGTAGGCGAGCGACTTCTTCGCCCGCCAGCCCTCGATCTGCTTCCACCACCCGGCGAGCTTGGCCGGATCGTTGCGCTCGCCCGAGGCGCGCCACAGCCGGACCATGTCCTCCAGGACGTGGGCGACGTCGCCGATGATCGGCAGGTCGACCTTGACCGTCTTGTTGATGGACGACGGATCGATGTCGATGTGGATCTTGGTCGAGCCCGGCGAGAACGCGTCGAGGCGCCCGGTGATGCGGTCGTCGAACCGCGCCCCGATATTGATCATCACGTCGCAGTCGTGCATCGCGAGGTTGGCTTCGTAGGTGCCGTGCATCCCCAGCATGCCGAGCCACTTCGGGTCGGAAGCCGGGAACGCGCCGAGCCCCATCAGCGTCGAGGTGATCGGGAAGCCCGTCAGTTCGACCAGCTCGCGCAGGAGCTGGCTCGCCGCCTTGCCCGAATTGACGACGCCGCCGCCGGTATAGAACACCGGGCGCTGGGCCTTCGCCATCAGCTCGACCGCCTGGCGGATCGCGTCGATGTCGCCCTTCAGGCGCGGCCGGTAGGTCTTGTGGACGACGTTCTGCGGGCCGGTATAGACGCCGCGGGTGAACTGGATGTCCTTGGGGATGTCGACGACGACCGGGCCGGGCCGGCCCGTGGTCGCGACATAGAACGCCTCGTGCAGGATGCGCGGCAGGTCCTCGATGCGCTTCACCAGCCAGTTGTGCTTGGTGCAGGGCCGGGTGATGCCGACGGTGTCGCACTCCTGGAAGGCGTCGTTGCCGATCAGGTGGGTGGCGACCTGCCCGCTGATGCAGACGATCGGGATGGAATCGAGCAGCGCGTCGGCCAGCGGCGTGACGGCGTTGGTCGCGCCGGGGCCGGAGGTGACGAGCATGACGCCGACCTTGCCGGTGGAGCGGGCATAGCCTTCGGCGGCATGGCCCGCGCCCTGCTCGTGGCGCACGAGAACGTGGCGAACCTTGTCCTGCTGGAAGATCTCGTCGTAGATCGGCAGCACCGCGCCGCCCGGATATCCGAAGATGGTGTCGACGCCATGGTCGACCATCGCCTGGATAACCATCTCGGCGCCCGTCATCTCGCGCTTCATCGTCTCGCCTCCGGCTTCCCGCGCCTCGCTTGCGCGGGCGTCCTGTCGGTTTCGATCACTCGCTGTCGAGTGGTGCGATCCGAACCCGATCGTTTTCGAAGTTGTTGCCTTAAAGCGGTCTGCGCGCCCTGCCTGGCCGGTCGGGATGTTCCGAAGGCCGGGCAACAAAAAAGGGGCTCTGAAGAGCCCCTCGCGCGCGCCGACCGATCCGGATGACCATCAGGCCATCCCGGCAGCGCGCTCCCAAAGTACGATAAGGCTCAGACCGACCATCGGCCGCAACTCCTTCGTTTCGGGCCGGACCATAGGCGGGCGGCCGGATCGGGTCAAGGCCTTCGATGGCATTCTTTCGCGATTTGCTCCGCAGCTTCACTTATGTTGCGCGGATCGACCCTTTCCCAGTCCGGCATCCGGTTGCGGAACCAGGTTTCCTGCCGTTTCGCGTAGCGGCGGCTGTCGATCACCGAACGGCCCTCAGCCTCCGCCAGCGAGAGGTCGCCGCGCAGGTGGGCGACGAGCGGCGCGACGCCGATGGCGCGGGTCGCCGGCATGGCGGGATCGAGCGCCAGCGCGTCGAACGCCGCCGCCTCGGCCACCGCGCCCGCCTCCACCATCGCCGCAAAGCGCTCGCCGATGCGCCGCTGCAGCCACGCCCGCTCCGGCGCGATCACGATCCTGCGCACCGGCGCGGCATCGAGCGGCGCGACCGGCTCGATCGCCTGCCATTCGGCCAGCGATCGCCCGGTGCCCTCGATCACCTCCAGTGCGCGCACGAGGCGCTGGGTGTCGCTCGGCGCCAGCCGGGCGGCCATCGCCGGGTCGCGCCGCGCCAGCTCGCCGTGGAGCGCGGCGGCGTCGAGCACGGTCGATTGCCGCCGCCAGTGCTCGCGCACCGCCTCCGGGATCGCCGGAACCGGCGAAAGCCCCCGCGTCAGCGCCTCGAAATAGAGCCCGGTGCCGCCGACGACGATGGCCGGCACGCCGGCCGCCGCCGCCTCGTCGATGGCCGCGAGGCAATCCTCCACCCACCGCGCCGCCGAATAGGGCGTTGCGGCCCCGACATGGCCGTAGAGGCGGTGCGGCGCCTCCGCCTCGTCCGCGGGCGTGGGACGGGCGGTCAGGATGCGCAGCTCGCGATAGACCTGCATGGCGTCGGCATTGACGACGAGGCCGCCGGTCGCGCGCGCCAGCGCCAGCGCGAACGCCGACTTGCCGCTCGCGGTCGGCCCGGCTATCAGGATCGCCGTGCGGCCTGCGCGGTCCCCGCCGCGTCCGACGGCGCCGTCCGGTCCGGCCGCCATCACCGGAGTTCCCTCATGACGTCCCTCTCTCCCGTGTCCGGCGCTGCGTCCGCGACCGCCGATCTCGTCGCGACGCTGGTCGCCTCGCCCGAGCGGCAGGCCGTCGATGGCGGCGCCATCGCGCGCGCGGCGAGCGTGCTGCCGTCGCCGGAAACGGCCGTCCTCGCCGACGGCATCGCCGCCGACCTCGCGTTCGCGGCCCCGGCCGCCGAGGCGAAGGGCTTCGAGGATGCGATCCGCGAGGCGCTCGCCGGCGAGCCGATCGACGTCTTCGTGCAGCCCCGGGCGGGCCGGCGCAAGCGCCTTGTGGTGGCGGACATGGATTCCACCCTGATCGGGCAGGAGTGCATCGACGAGCTCGCCGCCGAACTCGGCCTCAAGGAACACGTCGCCGCGATCACCGAGCGGGCGATGCGCGGCGAACTCGCGTTCGAGCCGGCGCTGCGCGAGCGCGTCGGCCTCCTCGCCGGGCTCGATGCCGGCGTCACCGAAAAGGTCTGGCGCGAACGCATCACGCTCACCCCGGGCGCGAAGGCGCTCGTCGCCACCATGCGCGCCAATGGCGCCTATGCCGCCCTCGTCTCCGGCGGCTTCACGGTGTTCACGGAAAAGGTCGCGGCCGTGCTCGGCTTCGACGAGCACAACGCCAACCTGCTCCTTGTCGAGGGCGGGCGGCTGACCGGCACGGTGGGCGAGCCCATCCTCGGCCGCGATGCCAAGCTCGCGCGGCTCGAAGCGCTGATCGCCGAGAAGGGCCTGACCGCCGCCGACGCCATCGCGGTCGGCGACGGCGCCAACGACCTCGCCATGATCCGCGCCGCCGGTCTCGGCGTCGCCTTCCATGCCAAGCCGGCGGTGGCGGCGGAGGCGGACGCGCGCATCGACCACGGCGACCTCACCGCCCTGCTCTATTTCCAGGGCTACCGTCAGGACGAGTTCGTCGGCGCCTGATGCCACCGGCCGCCGGTGCGCGCCTCAGCGCACCCGGCACCACTGGAACGGAACCGGGCGCGTGCCGACATGGGCGACGCGCCGGGTGCAGGCGGCGGGATCGAACGGGAAGCCCGCCGCGGCCGTGAAGCTTGTGCCGAGGGCCGCGAGCGCCCGGTCTTCCGTCGCGAGATCGCGGGCAAGCGCCGCCGGCAGCGCGAGCGCACAGCCGCCACCGGGCCGGCTCACGACATCGACCCGCACGCCGAACCTTTCGAGCTTTTCGACGAGGCCGCAGGCGAAGGCGCTTTCGGCAAGCCCGCTCGCGGCGAACAGGCTCTGGTAGCGCGCCATGTCCTCGGCGCGCCCGTCGCGGCTCGCCGCCACCACGGCGAACACCGGGCCGCCCCGTTCGTCGGCGATGGCCCGGGCCCGCTCGAAATAGGCCGGCGAGGCCGGAAAGGCCGTCGCGAGGCCGATGGACGCGACCTCCCGGGGCAGTTCCGCCGCGAGGAAGCCATAGGGCTCCTCCCGCCCGGCGATCAGCACCGTGGTGCGGGCCGGCTCGGCGACCGCCGGCAGATCGGCGCGGACCGCCTCGCGCGCCCAGCCCGCATGGCCCCAGCCGGTCACGCCGCCGCAG
>JAEZMP010000542.1 GCA_023442215.1 Pseudomonadota bacterium | reverse complement strand
CCTCCCCCTGATCGGGATCGGCGCGCCCGGCGCGCGTCAGGGTGGAACGGACGGGGTCGACGCCCCGGCCGGACTGACGGCGCTGCCGGGTCCGGTGCGGCGGCGCCAGCGGACGGAGTTACCGCCGCTTCAGCGCCTCGGCGAGCTTGGCGGCGAGGGCGCCCTGGGGTTCGGCAGCCGGCTTGCCGGTGTGGCTTCGGCCGGCGGCACCCTTGCCCGGCGCATTACCACCGCCGGCGGCTGCCTTGCCGCCTCCGGCGGGCGCGGTGCCGGCGGAATAGGGCCGCTCGCCCAGTGCGACGCGTCCGGCGGCGCCGTCGTCCTTGCGCATGGAAAGACCGATGCGCTTGCGCTTCACGTCGACCTCCACCACCCGCACCTTCACCACGTCGCCGGCCTTCACCACCTCGTGGGGATCCTTGACGAAGCGGTCGGCGAGCTGGGAGACGTGCACGAGGCCGTCCTGATGGACGCCGATATCGACGAAGGCGCCGAAATTGGCGACGTTCGTGACCGTGCCTTCCAGCATCATGCCGGGCTTCAGGTCCTTGATGTCGTCCACGCCCTCCGCGAACGTGGCCGTGCGGAATCCGGGGCGCGGATCGCGGCCGGGCTTCTCCAGTTCCAACAGGATGTCGCGCACCGTCGGCAGGCCGAAGCGCTCGTCGACGAACACCGCCGGGTTGAGCGCCTTCAGCGCCGCCGCGTCGCCCATCAGCGCGCGCACGTCGCGCCCGCAGGCGGCGACGATGCGCTTGGCGAGGCCGTATGCCTCGGGATGGACCGACGAGGCATCGAGCGGCTCCTTGCCGTCGGGGATGCGCAGGAAACCGGCCGAAAGCTCGAAGGTGCGCGGCCCGAGCCGGGCGACGTCGAGCAATTGACGTCGGGTCGCGAACGGGCCGTTGGCATCGCGGTGGGCCACGATGGCCTCCGCGATCGAGGCGCCGAGGCCGGAAACCCGCGACAGCAGCGGCGCCGAGGCGGTGTTGAGATCGACGCCGACGGCGTTCACCGCGTCTTCCACCACCGCGTCGAGCGCCCGCGCCAGCCGGCTCTGGTCAACATCGTGCTGGTACTGGCCGACGCCGATCGATTTCGGCTCGATCTTCACGAGTTCCGCGAGCGGGTCCTGCAGGCGTCGGGCGATGGAGACGGCGCCGCGCAGCGACACGTCCAGGCCCGGCATTTCCGCCGCGGCGACCGCCGAGGCCGAATAGACCGAAGCCCCGGCCTCGCTCACGATCACCTTGGTCGGCTTCGGCGCCGGCATCCGCGCGAGGATCTCCGCCACCAGCCGCTCGGTCTCGCGGCTCGCGGTTCCGTTGCCGATGGCGATCAGCTCCACCTTGTGGCGCGCGATCAGCCGGCCGAGTTCTGCGACGGCACCGGCAATGTCGTTGCGCGGCTGGAACGGATAGACGGTCGAGGTCTCCACCACCTTGCCGGTGCCGTCGACCACCGCGACCTTGACGCCGGTACGGATGCCGGGATCGAGCCCCATGGTCGGCCGCGATCCGGCCGGCGCGGCGAGCAGGAGGTCCTTGAGATTGCGGGCGAACACGTGGATCGCCTCTTCCTCGGCGCGCTCGCGCAGGCTCGCCATCAGGTCGAGCGAGAGATGCAGCGACAGCTTCACCCGCCATGTCCAGCGCGCGGCATCGAACAGCCACGCATCGGCCGGCGACAGCGCGGCGGGGGTTGCCTTCGCCGGCACACCCAGCGCCTCGGCTGCCATGCGCTCCACCGGCTTGACCGGCGCGGGGTCGTCGGCATCGACCTCGATTTCGAGCGCCAGCACCTCCTCGTTGCGGCCGCGCAGCATCGCGAGCGCGCGGTGACCGGCGGTGGTCGCCCAGCGCTCGGCATGGTCGAAATAGTCGGAGAACTTGGCGCCGGCCTCCTCCTTGCCCTCGACGACGCGGGAACGCAGCACCGCACGGGCTTCCAGATAGGACCGGAGGCGGCCGACGAGCACGGCATTTTCCGCCAGCCCTTCCGCGACGATGTCGCGGGCGCCTTCGAGCGCCGCCTTCACATCCGGCACGGTCTCGGAAAGGAATGTCGCGGCGAGCGTCGCCGGCACCACCGAGCGGTCGGCCAGGATCGCCTCGGCGAGCGGCCCGAGGCCGCGCTCGCGGGCGATCTCGGCCCGCGTGCGCCGCTTCGGCTTGAACGGCAGGTAGAGGTCTTCGAGTTCGGCCTTGGTGGCGGCCGCACCGATGCGCTGTTCCAGATCCGCATTCAGCTTGCCCTGGGTGCGGATCGATTCGAGCACGCTCGCGCGCCGCGCCTCCAGTTCGCGCAGGTAGGTGAGCCGCTCCTCAAGCGTGCGCAGCTGGGTGTCGTCGAGGCCGCCGGTGGCCTCCTTGCGATAGCGGGCGATGAACGGAATGGTGGCGCCTTCGTCGATCAGCGCGACCGCCGCCTCCACCTGGGCGGGGCGGGCGGAAATCTCCGCGGCGATAAGGCGGGCGATGCGGTCTTTGATCTCGGCGGCCATCTCGTTCTCGACGCTTCCGTTCGGAGCGCGCGACCATAGAGCAAGCCCGTTGCCGCGGAAACCCGGCCGCCGGGCGCCTGTGGAAGGGCTTCGGCCGACCGGCCCCGGCCGCCGTGGCCCGCCGAAAGCCGTCAGCGCAAGTCGCGGGTTCAGTGCAGGTCGCGGGTATAGTGGAAGGTCGGCATGTTCCAGCCGAAGCGGATGGCGAGAAGCCGCAGCGAGAGCCCGATGCCGAGGGCGCAGGCCATGACGAGATCGTGGGGAAGCGCCAGAGCCAGACCGCCGACATAGAGCCCGCCCGTCACCACCGAGACGCTGGCATAAAGCTCGCTGCGGAACAGCAGCGGCACGTCGTTGCACAGCACGTCGCGCAGCACGCCGCCGACGCACCCGGTGATCATCCCGGCGACGATGACGATCAGCAGCGGCACGCCGAGCCCGAGCGCGATATTGCAGCCGATCACGGTGAACACGACGAGGCCGACCGCGTCCAGGAACAGGAACACGCGCCGCAGGTGGTGCATGTAGCGCGCGGCGAACACGGTCGCGAGGGCCGCGCCGGCCGTGATCAGCAGATAGGACGGGTGCGCCACCCACGACAGCGGGTGGTTGCCGAGCAGCACGTCGCGCGTCGTGCCGCCGCCGAGGGCGGTGACGCAGCCGAGCACGCACACGCCGAACCAGTCCATGTCGCGCCGGCCCGCCGCCAGCGCCGCCGTCATCGCCTCGACGACGATCGCCACCAGATAGAGCGAATGCAGCACCATTGCCCGCGTTTCCCCTGCCTTGAATTGCCGCACCGGAGCGCCCTGCCGGGACCGGCAACACCTGCCGGTCTCCGGGCACGGGCCCAGATTGCCGCCCGCGTCACCATGGAACCAAAGGCCCGGCCGCGAATTGTCATCGCACTCCGTGGGGCCGTCCTTGTGACGTTGGCACAGATCTCCGCGCGGACGTGACGTGTTTTCGCGATGTCGCGACACTTTTACCGAGGATGATGATGACCCGAAATGTTCTTCTTCTCGCCGTTGGTGCCCTGGTCGTTGTTGTGGGCGTTCTCGGATACAGCCTCTACGAGGAGAAGAAGCAGCCCGATGGGGTGTCGATCGAACTCGGGAGCAACGGCCTTTCGGTCGAACAGAAATAACCACGCCCCAACCGGCCGGAATCGCAAGACCGTGAGGTCGCAAACGCGTCTTGCGAACGGGCTGAACGATCCGATGGCGATAACACTTCCGATTTCAATGTCGTGAGCGTGCTACTATCGCGTGGGCCCGTTCGATCGGGGTGGAGAGTGCGCAAAGGTCCGGCCGCGGGCCGTCATTCGAGGGGGAGCCCCATGCTGATCCGTTACGGATATTCGCTCACGTTGGCGACCGATTACGATACGCCCGTCGTGACACTGCTCGACATCCACCCGGACCGCCGGGGCGATGTGCTTGCGGAGCGACCGGTCCGCACCAGCCCGATCGTGCCGGGGACGACCTTTCACGACAGCTTCGGCAACATCTGCCGCCGCTTCAAGGTACCCGCCGGCACGTTCACCCTGTCGGCCGGAGGCGTCATCGTCGATACCGGTCAGGCGGATGCCGTGGCGCCCGACGCCGAGGAAATCCCCGTCGATCGCCTGCCCGATTCGACCCTCGTCTTTCTGCTCGGCAGCCGCTACTGCGAGACCGACCAGTTGAGCCAGATGGCATGGGACCTGTTCGGCTCCGTCCAGCCGGGCTGGACGCGGGTGCAGGCGATCGCCGATTACGTGCACGATCGGATCACCTTCGGCTATGGCCACGCCCGCAGCACCCGCACGGCGCTCGAAGCGCATCGCGAGCGCGTCGGCGTCTGCCGCGACTTCGCCCATCTCGCCATCGCGCTCTGCCGCTGCATGAACATTCCCGCGCGCTACGTGAACGGCTACCTCGGCGACATCGCGGTGCCGGCCGTGCCCGATCCGATGGATTTCAGCGCGTGGTTCGAGGTGTTCCTCGGCGGCCGGTGGTACACGTTCGATGCCCGCCACAATCGCCCGCGCGTCGGTCGCATCGTCATCGCCCGCGGCCGTGACGCCACGGACGTGCCGCTGATCCATTCCTTCGGGCCGCACCAGCTTGTGGACTTCTCGGTCGTGACGGAGGAGGTCGATTCCCACGGCCGCCCGCTCGAACAGCAGCAGGTTGCGGTGGCACGGGCCGCAGCGGCTTTTTGACCATCTGGAAAGGAATGGACTTTTCGTCCTGCGAAAGAGCTTGGTAATATTTCCGACAGAACGATGGTCGCAGCGGTGAGCGCGGCCACCGGATCGTACGCCGCGGCGCACCGCCCCAAATAGCTGAGGCGGGAGCGTGCTGCCTGACCGCTCCGATCGCCCATCCGGCGACCGGCGCCAGACTTGAGCCTATCCCGTTCAGATCGAGCCGCTCTGAACGGGATAGGCTCAAGCTCTTGAATATGGAGCGATTCCTTATCGATCGGATGATTCCATCCGATCGGGAAGCGCGACAAGGAGGAGGGTTCAATGACGCATATTCGAGACGCCCGAATCCTGATTCTCGCCACCGAGGCCTCCGGCCGCTGGGAAGTCTCGGTCTCGCGGGAAGAACTTCGCCGCACCGGAGCGCGTGTGGACATCGCCACGGTGGACGGCAGGGGCATCGAGGACGGCCTTGAGATCGGCCGGCCGGAACGAATCGGCGCGGACCTCAAGTTCGCCGACGCGCGGCCCGACGACTACGAGGCGCTGGTGCTTTCCGGCTTCCACCTGAGCCCCGAGGTGATCAGCCCGAAATGGCCGGCGCGGGGCCTCGTCATCCGTTTCCTGGAAACCCGCCGCACGATCGGCGCGATGTGCCACGGCCCGTGGCTGCCGATCGAGGCGGACGTGTTCGCCGGCGGTCCGGACGGGCTTCCGCCGGACTGGCAGGCGGAGATCGTCACGAGCCGCGCCCCGGCCGACGTCGACGATTTCGTCGCCCGCATCGTCGAGGGCGTGGAGCACGACCGCCGCTCGTGGCGCTGAAACCGAGCGGCGGTCAGCCCAGCCAGCCAGGGAAGATCGCACCGAGTGCGGTGCTGAGCATCTCCATCGCGATCGCGGCAAGGATCATGCCCATCAGCCGCTTGGTGACGCTCAGCACCGTCGACGACAGGAATTGGCTGAGCCAGGGCGCGGCGATGAGGCAGACGGCGAAGAACACCAGATAGCCGACGAGCCCGAGGCCGTAGGCCGGCAGTTCGCCGGCATCCTTCGCGCGCTGGAAGAACACGATCATCGTCGAGATGGAACCCGGCCCGAGCAGGATCGGCGTCGCCATCGGGTAGATCGCCACATGGGCGGCTTTGCTGAAGGTCGCCTTTTCCGCCTGGGTACCGCTATGGGTGGCATTCTCCGTGCCGTTCAGCATCGACAGCGCGATCAGCAGCACGATCAGCCCGCCGGCCAGCCGGAAATGGTTCACGTCGATGCCGAACGCCGCCAGCAGCGGCGCGCCCAGCACCGAGCACACCACGCT
>JAEZMP010000174.1 GCA_023442215.1 Pseudomonadota bacterium | reverse complement strand
AACTGTCGGCCGAGCATCCCGATGTCGGCTATACGCTGATCGACGATTCCGTCGCCTACACCTTCGGCAACTACCATTCGGCGATGCAGACCCTGATCGAGGGCGCGGTGCTCGCCATCATCGTGGTTTTCATCTTCCTCAGGGACTGGCGCGCGACGCTGATCGCCGCCGTCGCGCTGCCGCTCTCGATCATCCCCGCGTTCTGGCTCATCAGCCTGATGGGCTTCTCGCTCAACCTCGTCAGCCTGCTCGCGATCACGCTGGTGACCGGCATTCTCGTCGACGACGCCATCGTCGAGATCGAGAACATCGTGCGCCACATGCGGATGGGCAAATCGCCCTATCGCGCGGCCATGGAAGCCGCCGACGAAATCGGCCTCGCGGTGATCGCGATCACCATGACCATCGTCGCGGTGTTCGCGCCGGTGAGCTTCATGGGCGGCATCGCCGGGCAATATTTCAAGCAGTTCGGTCTGACGGTCGCCGTCGCGGTGCTGGTCTCGCTGCTCGTCGCACGCCTGATCACGCCGATGATGGCCGCCTACCTGATGCGCAGCCATACCCACGTCGAGCACAAGGACGGGCGGCTGATGCGCGCCTATACCCGGATGCTCGCCTGGACCATCCGCTGGCGCTTCGTGACGCTCCTCGCCGGCATCGGGCTGTTCGCCGCCTCGCTCTGGGCGACGAGCCTGCTGCCGACCGGCTTCATCCCGACCGAGGACGCCTCCCGCTCCGTTATCGCGGTGGAGCTTCCGCCCGGCGCCACGCTGGAGGAAACCCAGGCGAAGACGGACGCCATCGTCAATGCGATCAAGGACATCGGCGGCGTCGACCAGGTGTTCGTGCTCGGCGGTACCTCGCCTACGGGCCAGCTCGAGATCCGCAAGGCGTCGGTCTACGTCAAGCTGTTCCCGAAGGCGACGCGTGACGTCTCGCAGAAGGCCATCGAGGGCGAGATCTCGCGCCGGCTCGCCGGCATTCCGGATATCCGCGCCTGGTACGTCAACGACCGCGGCGTGCGCGAGATGTCGGTCTCGCTGCTGTCGCAGGACCCGAAGGCGCTCGACGAGGCGACGGGCAAGCTCGAGGCTGCGCTGCGCCGCGACCCGATGCTGACCAACGTGGCGGCCGCCGCGGGCGTGGAACGGCCGGAAATCCTGATCCGTCCGCGCCTCGACGAGGCGGCACGGTTCGGCGTCTCGACCGAGGACATCTCCGCCGCGATCCGCGTCGCCACCATCGGCGACACGGACGCGAACCTCGCCAAGTTCAATGCCGGCGACCGGCTGATCCCGATCCGGGTGCAGCTCGACACCGACGCGCGCAAGAATCTCGCGCTGGTGCAGGCGATGGCGGTGAAATCGGCGGCCGGCCAACCGCTGCCGCTCGCCTCGGTCGCGGATGTCAGCTTCGGCCAGGGGCCCTCCTCGATCGACCGCTACGACCGCGAGCGGCGCGTCCAGATCGGCGCCGACCTGCCGAAGGGCGTCGCGCTCGGACAGGCCATCGACCGAGTCAAGGAAATCGCCTCGAAGATCGGCCTGCCGAAGGGCGTGCGCCTGCAGGACAGCGACGACGCCGAGATCATGGGCGAGGTGTTCACGGGCTTCGCCCAGGCCATGGGCGCCGGCCTGATGATGGTGCTCGGCGTGCTCATCCTGCTGTTCGGCAGCGTGTTCCAGCCGATCACGATCCTGTTGTCGCTGCCGCTCGCCGTCGGCGGCGTGATCGGTGCGCTGCTGATCACGCAGAACCCGATCTCGATGCCGGTGGTGATCGGCATCCTGATGCTGATGGGCGTCGTCACCAAGAACGCCATCATGCTGGTGGACTTCGCCATCGAGGCGGTCGCGCGCGGCACGCCGCGGGTGGAGGCCATCGTGGATGCCGGCCGCAAGCGCGCACGCCCGATCATCATGACGACCATCGCCATGATCGCCGGCATGCTGCCGAGCGCGTGGGGCGTGGGCGACGGCGGCGAGTTCCGCGCGCCGATGGCGATCGCCGTGATCGGCGGCCTGATGGTCGGCACGCTGCTGTCGCTCGTGTTCGTGCCGTCGTTCTATACGGTGATGGACGACGTCTCGCGGCTGTTCGCGTGGATATTCGGCCGGTTCATCGGCCCGAAGGAAGACGACGAGGACACGGCCGCAGGCTCCGGACATGCGCCGGTCCCAGCACCGCACCCGGCGCCGGGCAATCGCCGCGACGCCGCCGAATAAGCGGCCTCCCCACGCAAGGCCGGCCGGAGACGTACTCCGGCCGGGCCATCCGCTCATGTGCAATGCTGAATACGGCGCGTGGCGCGCTCAGTCCGGCCTGTGGGTGCCCGGCGCCGCTACCGGCTGTTCGTCGGTGACGTCGCCGCCGACAAGCCGGGCATGACCTTCGGTCACCAGCGCCGGATGGACCTCGACCGTGTCGCGCGGCGAGGCGAGCGGATTCGGCTGCGCGACGATGGCGGCCTTCTCCACGGTCTCGATGACGTGGTGCAGTTTGGTCCGCATCGTCTCGGGGTCGGGGCCTTTCTCGTGACGATTGTCGAGCCAGTCGCGGATGGATTTCAGCGTCATGAACATGTCGTGGCTGGCGGCGAGCACGGTCGCGTGCTCCCCATCCACCGCCGTCGCGATCGTCACGCCCGCGGCATCGACGATGCGGTTCTCCTCGACGCGGAACGGCCCCTGCATGGAATAGATCGCCGCCCTGGCTTCGTTCTCCCAGACGGCATCGTTGATCATGCGCCGCCGCTCGTCGCTGTCGGCTGCTTCCGTTTCGTTGCCGTGGGGCCTGTCGTTGCTGTCGGCCATGAACATCCCTCGCCGTTCGCGCCCCCCGATCGCGGGAGGACACCGAAGCAACGCACGGGAGGCGATATGGTTCGCGGCAGCCGGCCGGTCAGCTCAGGCGGCGGGCGGAGGCGCGGCCGGTTCCTCGTCGGGCGAGGCCGGCTTGTGGGCGACCTCGTCGGCCGCTGCGAGGCGCCGCCACCAGAGCGCACCGACGGGCAGGAAGGCGAGATAGATGACAGAGCCGAGCGTGAACATCTCGAACGGATAGCTGACGAACAGCGCACCGACGAGCACGACGCACACGAACAGCGGCAGCACCAGATCGCGCCGCACCCGCTTGCCAAGCTTCTTGCCGGAGAAGGTGGGCAACTGGCTCACCATCAGCAGGCCCATCGCAACCGTATAGAACGCCACGACGATCGCCGTCTCGCGGCCGGGCTCGATGACGCCGAGAAGGCCGAGATTGATCGGCAGCAGCGCGCAGATCGCGCCCGCCGGCGACGGCACGCCGGTGAAGAAATTCGCCTGCCAGGCCGGACGGCCGACATCGTCGAGGGCGACGTTGAAGCGGGCAAGCCGCAGCGCGGCGGCGATGGAAAACACCAGCACCACGATCCAGCCGATGGAATGCAGGTCGCGCAGCGTCCAGCAATAGAGCAGCACGCCGGGTGCGACGCCGAAATTGACGAAGTCCGTGAGGGAATCGAGCTCCGCGCCGAAGCGGGAGGTGGACTTCAGCATCCGCGCCACGCGCCCGTCGAGCCCGTCGAGCACGGCGGCGAACACCACGGCCAGGATGGCGAGGTCGTAGCGGTTTTCGAGCGCCATGCGCACGGCGGTGAGCCCGGAGCAGAGCGCGAACAGCGTGACGAGGTTCGGCAGGATCAGCCGCATCGGCAGCCGCCGGATGCGCAGCTGGTTGCGACGCCTGATCCCTCTCCGGCCCGGGTCGAACGGGGGAAACAGGTCGATCATGCCTCAACACTCCAAATTCGGCTGCCCAGTGCTGAAACGCCGATCGCGCGGATGGTTCCATCCGCGCGCAGACGATGCGGGCGCCGCCCGGCCATCACAGGGTTCGCGCGACGCCGATCGCCGGGCGCAGCCCCGCGAGATCGGCAATGGGCGTCTCGCCCCCGACCGCGCGCTGCCCCTCGGCGACGAGAGGGCGCGCGCCCGCCGGCAGGTAGACGTCGACCCGCGAGCCGAACCGGATGATGCCGATGCGCTCGCCCTGGGAGACGCTGACGCCCTCGCGCACGAACGGGACGATGCGGCGGGCGACGAGACCGGCGATCTGCACCACCGCGACCTCGCCTTGGTCGGTCGCGAGCACGATGCCGTTGCGTTCGTTCTCGAGGCTCGCCTGCGGATCCTCGGCATTGAGGAACCGGCCGGGCCGGTAGACCGTGCGCGCGATGCGCCCCGCGAGCGGGGTGCGGTTGATGTGGACGTCGAACACGCTCATGAAGATCGACACCCGCACCATGGGTTCGATGCCGAGATCGAGTTCCGCCGGCGGAATGGCGTTGTCGACGATGGAGACGCGGCCGTCGGCCGGCGCCAGCGCCAGCGTCGGGTCGATCGGCACGACGCGCTCGGGATCGCGGAAGAACAGCACGCACCAGACGGTCGGGAACAGCGCCAGCACGCCCAGCGGCGCCGACAGGAAGCCGAGCACGACCGTGACGATGACGAAGCCGACGATATAGGGATAGCCCTCGCGATGGATCGGAACCATCGCCCGGCGGATCGACTCGCCGATGCCGTGTGCCATCTCGATATCCTCTTTCGCTGCGCGGCACGGCGGAGAAAACCGCCCTCGCGTTCCCGGCCGCCGGGAAATGCCCGCCCGGGCTCTCCTTTCCCACGTCCGCCCTTCGCTGTGAAGGGTGAAGACGCGGCGGCCGATGAAGCGTTCGCGAGATGGCCGTGCGCCCGGCCCCGCCACCCGGGGAGCCGGAACCGCAAATTTTCCGCGCCACGCCACTCTTGCATGCGACGCCGCACTCCTATATCGCCATTCGACGATGGAGGATGCCGCACCGTGCTCTATCCTGCCTCGGATACCGCGCTGGCGCGCGTTCTGAAAGCCCTGGGCCATCCCG
>JAEZMP010000172.1 GCA_023442215.1 Pseudomonadota bacterium | reverse complement strand
ACGATGAAGCCGGTATCCACCGGAACGCCGCCGGCCTCGACCGTGTTGCTGTGACCGCCGAGGCGGCCGTCGGCCTCGAACAGCGTCACCCTGTGCCGCCGCGACAGCAGCCACGCCGCAGAAAGGCCGGAGATGCCCGCGCCGATCACCGCGATGTTGCGGCCAGCCCCGGAAGTGAAGTCCGGTCGGATGTTCATGAGGCGCGGTTCCTAAGCGGGTGGAGCGATCGGATGCCTTTGTCTAGATTGTACGTGAAGCGGACCGCACCGGATCACCCGAACAAGAATGATCCAGCCGGTGATGCCGCGCGTAGAAGGGGGCATGAATGCGTTGCTCGAACACCCCCGGCCAGGAACCTCCTTCGGCCGCCCCCCGGCCCGCCGGGAGGCGGTCGTGACGCATATCGCGGAGGATGGCGCGGTGCCGGAGGGCGATGAACTCGCCGGATTGATCTCAAAGGTCGCGCATGATGGCGACAGGCAGGCCTATGGGCGGCTTTACAGCTATTTCGCGCCGCGCGTGAACGCCTTCCTGCGCAAGTCCGGCCTGCCGGCCGCAGCGGCCGAAGAGATCGCCCAGGAGACGATGCTCAGCGTCTGGCGCAAGGCGTCCTATTTCGACCCGTCGCGGGCCGGAGCTTCGACGTGGATCTTCACGATCGCCCGTAACCAGAGGATCGATCACCTGCGCCGTGCGAAGGTCGTCAGCACCGCCGAGAGCGATATGCCGATCGAGGACGACGAGGCGCCCTCCGGAGAGGCCTTGCTGCTGGCGGCGGAGCGGGAGATCGTCGTTCGCACCGCGCTGAAGGCGCTCTCCGACGAGCAGGCCGCCGTGGTGCGCCTCTCCTTCTTCAGCGACAAGCCTCATTCGGAAATTGCGCGCGAGCTCGGCCTGCCGCTCGGCACGGTCAAGTCGCGGGTTCGCCTCGCCCTCGGGCGGCTGCGTGCATTGCTGGAAGCCCAAACATGACCGCCCGTCATCATGCGACCGATGAAACTTTGATGCGCTATGCCGCCGGGCGCCTGCCCGCGGCGCCGGCGCGCGTCGTCGCCGTCCATCTCTCCGGCTGTGCGACGTGCCGTGCCCGCCTTTCGGCGTTCGAGGCCGTTGGGGGCGCGCTGCTGGACGAGGTCGAGCCGGCGCCGATGCCCGCCGACGCCTACGCCCGTGCGCTGAGCGCCATCGAAGCCGAGAGCCGGCCGCGCGAGGCGTTGCGGCCGTCGTCGCGGCATCATGACCGTATGCCGGGCGTGTCGGGACGGCGAGCCGCGGCGGATCTGCCTGGCGGGTTTGCGGTTCCGGGGCCGTTGCGGGACTGCGAGATCGGCCCGTGGCGCTGGATCGGCATCGGCGTGCGCGCGAGCGCCATCCGTCTGCCGGAAGATCCGGAGGCGCGCCTGACGCTTCTGCGGGTCGGCCCCGGCCGCAAGCTGCCCGAACATGGACATTTCGGCACGGAGTTCACGCAGGTGCTCGTCGGATCGTTCTCCGACGGCTTCGGACGTTACATGCCGGGCGACCTCAGCGAGATGGATCACGACATCGAGCATCAGCCCATCGTCGACCCGGAGATGGAGTGCATCTGCCTCGCCGCGCTCGAAGGCGGGATGCGGCTCACGGGGTTCTTCGGCCGGCTGGTTCAGCCCTTCATCCGCCTCTGACGGGCGGCATGGGGGAGGCCGCGTTGCCCGCGCTCACCCTGCTTGCCGCCGGTACCGTTTCGTCAGGCTTTGCTGCTGCAGGCATTGGTGCGGCAGGTCTGGCTGCGGCAGGTTTGGCTTCTGCCATTGTCGCGCCACTCGCCACGCTCAATGCGCTTGCGAGGCTGGAGCCCGTGACGGTGGAGACGGGCCTTACCTATGGCGACGGCCCACGATCCGGCATCGACGTGTTCATGCCCCGCACCGCGGCGACTGGCCTGCCGGTCGTCGTGTTCTTCTATGGCGGCGGCTGGGAGGAAGGCGAGCGGGCGAGCTACCGCTTCGTCGGCGCCGCTCTGGCGAGCCGCGGCATCGTCACGTTCGTTCCCGATTATCGCATCTATCCGCAGGTGCGTTTTCCCGGCTTCATCGAAGACGGCGCAGGCGCCGTGCGCTGGGCCCGCGCCAATGCCGAGCGGTTCGGCGGTTCGCCCTCCCGCATCGTCCTCGCCGGCCATTCGGCGGGGGCTCACATCGCCGCGATGCTGGCCTTCGATCCACAGTGGCTCGCGCGTGAGGGGCTGGACGTCCGCCGCGATATCGCCGGCCTCGCCGGCCTTGCCGGACCCTATGACTTCCTGCCGCTGCGCAGCGCGGTTCTGTGGGACATCTTCGGCCCGGAAGCGCAGTTGGCCAGGACGCAGCCGATCAACGTGGTCTCCGGCGACCGGTGCCCCGCCTTTCTCGCGACGGGTGCGCGCGACACGACTGTCGATCCCGGAAACACAGACCGCCTCGCGTGCCGGGTCCGCGCGGTGGGCGGCGAGGTGACGACGCGCCACTACACCCGCGCCGACCACCGCACGCTGCTTGGCGCCCTCGCCCGGCCGTTGCGCTTGATCGCGCCGGTGCTGGACGACGTGACCGGCTTCGTCGAGCGCGTGACAGCATGGGAGAGCCGCCAATGGGCCTGATCGCTGCCATCGTCGTTCTGGCCGCCGCTCTGTCGCTCGTCATGGCCGGCGCGTGGCTCGCCGCCGAGCGCACCGGCAATCACGGCTGGGTCGATACCGTCTGGTCGTTCGCGACCGGCGCGGCGGGCATAGCGGCCTGCGTTCTGCCGGTCGGAGAAGGCTGGATGCCGCGCCAGATCGCGGTGGCCATTCTGGTGGGGGGATGGTCGTTGCGGCTCGGCACGCACATCCTGCAGCGGACGATGGCGGGTGGGGACGATCCGCGTTACGCAGCACTTCGCCGGCAGTGGGGGCGCGCGGCGCCGCAGCGCCTGTTCGTGTTCCTGCAGGTGCAGGCGCTTGCAGCCCTGGTGCTCGTGCTGGCCGTGGCGGCGGCGGCCCACGCCCCCCTGCCCTTCTGGCGATGGGGCGATGCGCTCGGCATTGCGCTGGCGCTGGCGGCGTTCGCCGGAGAGGCCGTCGCCGACCGCCAGCTCGCCCGCTTCAGATCCGATCCCGCCCATCGTGGCGAGGTCTGCGACGCTGGTCTCTGGGGCGTGACCCGCCACCCCAACTATTTCTTCGAATGGCTCGGCTGGCTCGCCTATCCCGCCATCGCGATCGACTGGACCGGTGCGCACCCGTTCGGGTTCGGGGCGCTCGCAGCGCCGGTCCTGATGTATGCGCTGCTGGCACACGGTTCGGGCATTCCGCCCACCGAGGCGCACATGCTGCAATCAAGAGGCGATAAATACCGTTCATACCAGCAAAGAGTGAATGCGTTCTGGCCGGGCCCTCCGCGTGGGCGAAAGGAAACATCATGAGCTTCATCGCCGCTGCCGGCCGGGTCGCCGAACGCCTGCCCGTGCCCGACTCGCTCACTCGCCTGGGGATCGACCTTCTGGTCGGCCGCACCCGTCGGGAACTTGCTGCTCTGCCCGCCGAGACGGAACGCCTGTTCGCGCAGCAAATGGCGGAACGACCCATTGCGGAGCATCCGGAGCGGGCCAATGACCAGCATTACGAACTGCCGCCGGAATTCTTCGCGCTGACGCTCGGCCCGCGCCGGAAATATTCCTGCTGTCTCTACGACCAGGGGGCCGTCACGCTCGCGGAGGCGGAGATCCGCGCGCTGAGCGAGACCGTCGCCCATGCCGGCCTCTCGGACGGCCAGCGCATCCTGGAGCTCGGCTGCGGATGGGGATCGCTGACCCTCTTCATGGCGGAGATGTTCCCGAACGCGACGATCGTCGCGGTTTCGAACTCCACACCGCAGCGCCTTCACATCGAGGCGGAGGCGCGCGCCCGCAGCCTTCCCAATGTCCGGGTGATCACGGCCGACATGAACGGCTTCGACATCGCGGAGACGTTCGACCGGATCGTCTCCGTCGAGATGTTCGAGCACATGGCAAACTGGCGCGCCCTGCTGGAGCGCGCGCGGAACTGGCTCGTCCCCGACGGGCGGGTGTTCCTGCACGTCTTCACCCACCGCTCGATGCCCTATCGCTTCGACCACGGCGACGACGACGACTGGATCGCGCGGCATTTCTTCACCGGCGGAATCATGCCGAGCGAACGGCTCGTGCGGTTCGTGACCGACAGCTTCGCGGTGGAAAACGAATGGCGCTGGAGCGGCACCCACTATGCCCGCACGGCCGAACACTGGCTCGCCAATTTCGACGCCAACCGCGACCGCATCGATGCCGTGCTGCGCGATGTCTACGGCGCCGATGCAGGCCTGTGGCGGCGGCGCTGGCGGTTGTTCTATCTCGCCACGGCGGGGCTGTTCGGTCACCGAGACGGCGAGGACTGGGGCGTCAGCCACTATCTGCTTCGCCCGCTTGCGTAACACGCGGCGCGCAGCGCACGTGACGTTTACTCCTCGGATAGAAGGAGCGAAAGGCCCGGTCGCCCGGGCCTTTCCTTTCACTGCCCTGCCCTTCCATTCGGAAGTCTCCGATCTGAACGGGATATCCTCTAGGACGCTCCGCCGACGAGCGCCCGGGTGATCAGCATGCCGGCCGTGGCCGAAAGCGCGGTGAGAACCGTACCCCACACCAGATCCGCGACGGTGATCAGGGCTGGCCAGTCGCGCAGCGTCGCATGGTTCGTCAGATCGTAGGTGCCGTAGGCGACGAGGCCGAAGAACCCGCCGAGCATGAGTGCCGCGGTCCAGCGCCCGGAACCGAGCGCCGGCTGTACGGCGAACACGATGATGCCGGCGACGTAAAGCAGATAGAACAGGACCGCGGGCACCACGTTGACGGTGTCGGCCATCAGAGGGCCGATCAGCGGACGGTAGAGCCGGTTCGCCATCAGGCTGAGCCAGATGGCGTCGATCGCGAGGAAAACAATGCCGGTCGATATGTACGCGATGATGAAGTTCATCTGCCTGCCCTGATGGATGCCGATCCCACGCGGGTTTACGGGCAGTGGCGGGCCGTGGATCAAGGCGAGGACCGAATTCCGGCGACGCACTTCGGAGCGCGGCATGATGATAGGCGAGGCGGCGCGGGGTTCGCTCGCCCGCTTCGGCATCCCCTGGCGTGGCGAGCGGACGGCGTTGTCTGCGGACAACGCTTCACCGACTCAGCGCGTTCGCGTTAACCTCGCGTTTACATCAATTTCCTTGCCGGAATCGGAGAATCGTGGCCTCTCTATCAGACGGAAACAAAGCGTCTGACGCTAGGATACCGTCTTGAAAGACAGGGTGATGACTCAGGCGGCTGCGACCACCGCTTCTGCGCACGAAAACGCCTCCCACCGGGTGATGCGCCATGCCAACGCGCTCTCGGGGCAGCTGCGTGCGCTCGGGGCGACGCTGTTCCCGCCGTCGGCGGCGAAGTCGCTGCGATCGTTCACGTCCGGTGAGGTCGCGCGTGTCGTCGGCGTCTCCGACGGCTATCTGCGCCAGCTTTCGCTCGACGGTCTCGGCCCCTCCCCCACCATCGGCCCCCGCGGACCGCGATACTACACCCTCCCCCAGATCAACGCGCAGCCTGATTACCTCG
>JAEZMP010000171.1 GCA_023442215.1 Pseudomonadota bacterium | reverse complement strand
TAGGCGCGGCGCGGTTCGCATCCGTCGCCGGAGCATCGTCCGGCAGGTTGGCGTTGCGCGCGATGGGATCGATCAGCTGATTGAGGGGCGTTGCCTTTGCCTCCTCGATCTCCTTGGCAGTGCGATGACGCACCACCACGGGCTTGCCGCGCCATTTGACGATAATCGACTGACCCTCGGCAACGCTCGATACGTCGACCTCACTGGTCGCCAGCGCCAGCGACGCGGCGTCCGGGTTCATCTGGTCGATCAGCGGCCACACCACCGCCCCGACGCCCACTGCGGCAAACGCGCCGGTGGCGATGTAGAGGAAGTCGCGGCGGGTCGGTTCAGGGGTCGGTTCGGATGTCTCCACGCTCGACAAGGTCGGCTCCTCCCAGTGCCGTCATCTCGGATCCCGCCTGCTTGAGCGGCGGGTTACCCGTCGGCGCGGCCGCCGCTTTTTATCGAACCGATCCCTGGGAACGAAGCATGGCGGCGCCACTGAGCTGCCGACCGCGAATCCCGTACGGACCGGCGTGCGCCGCGTCGTCCAGACCGTGAAACGTCTTGCGAAGTGGGGTGACGATCCCCGCCTTCGATCCTTCCGCACATGCCTGGAAACGGATATCAACCGGCCGGTCTTGTTCACACCACCCGGCAAGAAGCCGAGCCGCCGAACGCCCACCCGTTCCGTCCAGTCCCTGCGCGGTTTTACGCGAAACACGGCCTTGGTCGTGGATTGTTTGCATCCCTCATAGAACTTGTCCAGTGTTCGGCCGGAGAACGGACCGAATGTCGCAAGACCGCCCTGATCTCGATCAATGCCGGCCGCGCCACCGCCACCTGCCCGATTCGGCGCCAGGCCGGCCAGCCCGAAAACATCCTCGGACATCATGCGCATCGCGCTCTACCAGCCCGACATTCCACAGAACACCGGCACCATCCTGCGCACGGCGGCGTGCCTGGGCCTCGGCGTCGACGTCATCGGACCGGCCGGCTTCGATCTCGGCGACAAGGCGCTGCGCCGCGCTGGCCTGGATTATCTGTCCCGTGCGACGTTGACGCTGCACGACTCGTTCGCCGCCTTCGAGCAGGACCGGCGGCGGCGCGGCGGACGGCTGATCCTGCTGACGACCCGCGCGGCCGTGCGCCACGACGCCTTCGCCTTCAGCGCCGCCGACACGCTGCTGTTCGGCCGCGAATCGGCCGGTGTGCCGGAGGACATCCACTCCGCTGCGGATGGCCGCGTGCGCATCGCCATGGTCGAGGGGATGCGCTCGCTCAATGTCGCGGTGTCCTGCGCCATCGTCGCGGGAGAGGCGCTGCGCCAGACCGGGCTTATGCCCGGCCGGACATGAGCGCGGGGCCTGACCTGCCGCTCCCGGCCTCGCCGCCGTCGACCGCCGTCCCCTCATGGGCGATGAAGCCGCCGGACTGGCGCCGCCACAGGTCGGCGTAGAGGCCGCCCCGCGCGATCAGGTCCTCGTGGCTGCCGTCCTCCACGATGGCGCCGCCGTCGAGCACGATCAGCCGGTCCATCCGCGCGATGGTCGACAGGCGATGGGCGATGGCGATCACCGTCTTGCCTTCCATCAGCGCGTCGAGATCGTCCTGGATCGCGGCCTCGACCTCGGAATCGAGCGCGGAGGTCGCCTCGTCGAGAATCAGGATCGGCGCATCCTTGAGAAGCACCCGGGCGATGGCGATTCGCTGGCGCTGGCCGCCGGAGAGCTTCACGCCGCGTTCGCCGACATGGGCCTCGTAGCCGCGCCGGCCCTTGGGGTCGACGAGATCGCCGATGAAAGCCGTGGCATGGGCGCGCTCGGCCGCCGCCTCGATCGCCTCCGGATCGGCATCCGGCCGGCCATAGAGGATGTTGTCCGCCACCGAACGATGCAGGAGCGACGTGTCCTGGGTTACGACGCCGATCGCCGCCCGCAGGCTTTCCTGCGAAACGTCGGCGATATCCTGCCCGTCGATCACGATACGGCCGCCCTCGAGGTCATAGAACCGCAGGAGCAGCGAGACGAGCGTCGACTTGCCCGCGCCCGAACGGCCGACGAGGCCGATGCGCTCGCCGGGTTTCACCGTCAGCGACAGGCGTTCGATGATGCCCTCGCTGCGGCCATAGTGGAACGTGACGTTCTCGAACCGCACCTCGCCCCGCGGCACGTCGAGTTTCGGCGCATTCGGCCGGTCGACGACGGTCAGCGGCTGCGCAATGGTCATCATGCCTTCCTGGACCTGGCCGACATTCTCGAAGATGCCGGTCACCTCCCACATGATCCAGCCGGACATGTTGACGATGCGGATGGAGAGGCCGGTGGTGAAGGCGATGGCGCCGAGCCCGACCACGCCCGCCTGCCACAGCAGTACGGCGACGGCGCCGGTGGCGCCGAGCATCAGACAGTTCAGCACGTTGACCGACACCGTCATCGCCGTAACCGACCGAAGCTGCTTGCGGAAGGCGGCGACATGCTCGCCCATCGCCTCGCGCACATAAGCGTCCTCACGCTCGGCATGGGCGAACAGCTTGACGGTCATGATGTTGGTGTAGCCGTCGACGATGCGGCCGGTCAGCAGCGAGTTGCGCTCCGACAGAACGCGCGCGAGATCGCGCAGCTTCGGCACGAAATGCCGCAGCAGCAGGATATAGCCGATCACCCACAGGAACAGCGGCATCGCAAGCCAGACGTCGGCGTCGGCGAAGAGCACCAGCGCGCTCGCGGCATAAAGGCCCGCGAACCACAGCGCATCGACCGTCTCCACCACGGAGGCGCGCAGCGACGAGCCGGTCTGCATCACGCGGCTGGCGATGCGGCCGGCGAAATCGTTCTGGAAGAACGCCATGCTCTGGCGCACCACGTGACGGTGCGACTGCCACCGGATGAGGTTGGTGAACGGCGGAAGGATCGCCTGGCGCACCACGAGATCGTGGAACACCGTGGCGAACGGCCGGGCGAACAGCACCACGGCCAGCATCCAGAGGAGGGTCTTGCCATGCTCCTGGAACACCCGTTCCGGCGTCGTGGTGCCGAGCAGGTCGACGATGGAGCCGACATAGCGGAACATCGCGACCTCGACGATCGCCACCAGCGCACCGGCGAGGAGCACCATCGCGAACCAGAACCACGCCTGACGGACGAAATGCCAGTAGAACGCCATCAGGCCGTCCGGCGGCTGTCCGCCGCTTCCCGCGGCGAACGGATCGATCCGGCCTTCGAACCAGGACAGCAGCCGGTTGATCATGGGAAGTCTCCGACGGACGAAACGCGGCCACCACGCCTCCGCGAGGGACGGCATGGAGCCGGAAGGAACGCATTTTCCAGAAGATCGCCGTGATGCAGCACGATTGCGTCGGCACCGTGACGCCATGGTCCCGCACCCTCGCGGCGGCGCAGGCTCAATGAATCGCGCCAGGGACGGGCGGCGAAAACCGTTTCGCACTTCTCGCCGCGATGGTCTATTGGCGGGCAAGGGCGGCGACGCGATTGTCGCAGTGCGCTGCTTCTTTGCGTCGGATCAACGACGCCGGGCGGCCGCAGGCGCTTGCATCGTCACCAGAGCGCGGCCCACGGGCACGGGCCCAAACGCATCCGCACCTGCGGCGCGCGACCGCGAAGACAGGGAACGACGATCATGACGAGCGGGATGACCGCGGCCGAGCAGGCCCGGGCGAGCGAACCGGAAGGGGTCGACAACACGCTGGCGCAGGTCAGTCCGGAGCGTGACCGCGGCCACCGCGCCGACATGATGGCCCGCGGCGTACCTGCCGCATCTCCGGAGGCGGAGGCGCTGAAGCCCCGCGCGAGGGCGTGGTTCGAAAATCTCCGGGACCGCATCCACAAGGCGCTCGAAGACCTGGAAGACGAGGCGGGCGGCCTCGGCGGCGCGGTCGAGGGACCTGCGGGACGTTTCACTCGCGACCCCTGGGAGCGCACCAACGAGGACGGCACCCCCGGCGGCGGCGGCATCATGGGCGTACTGCGCGGCCGGCTGTTCGAGAAGGCGGGCGTCCACTGCTCGACGGTCCACGGCGTGTTCTCGCCGGAGTTCCGGGGCCAGATCCCCGGCGCGACCGAGGACCCGCGGTTCTGGGCCTCCGGCATTTCACTGATCGTGCATCCCTGGAGCCCGCACGTCCCGACCGTGCACATGAACACCCGCATGGTGGCGACCAGCCGGTCGTGGTTCGGCGGCGGTGCCGACCTGACCCCGATGCTGGATGCCCGCCGCACCCAGGAGGACGCCGACTCGGTCGACTTCCATGCCGCGATGCGCAGGTCCTGCGAAGGACACGCCATGGCCGATTACGGCCACTTCAAGTCGTGGTGCGACGACTATTTCTTCCTGAAGCACCGCAACGAGCCGCGCGGCATCGGCGGCATCTTCTACGACAATCTGAACTCGGGCGACATCGAGGGCGACTTCGCCTTCACCCGGGCCGTGGGCGAAGCGTTTCTCGCGATCTATCCGGAGATCGTCCGGCGCAATTTCGCCAAGCCCTGGACGGATGCCGAGCGCCGCGAACAGCTTATCCGGCGCGGGCGCTATGTCGAGTTCAACCTGATCTACGACCGCGGCACCCTCTTCGGGCTTAAGACCGGCGGCAATGTTGAGGCGATCCTGTCCTCCATGCCGCCGACGGTGCTGTGGCCGTAGAACACGGCAGGCACGCAAACCCCGGAGGCCCGCCCTTCGGGTGACAACGGGCGGGGGCCTGGTGCGGGGGGCGGTGTCCCCCGCATTTCTTTTGTTCACGCGCCTGTCGTTCACTCGGCCGCGGGCGACGGCCGCAGCGTCCGGTTCTCCTCCGGCTCCCGGATCGCCTCGCGGAACGCAGCCGCCGGATAGACGCCGAGCACGCGCAGTTCGGCCGAGAAGAACGCCAGTTCCTCGAGCGCCAGCGCCACCGCGGGATCTTCGATGTGGCCCTCGACGTCGGCATAGAACTGGGTGGCGAAGAACCTGCCGGCAAGCTGGTAGGATTCGAGCTTGGTGATGTTGACGCCGTTGGTGGCGAAACCGCCGAGCGCCTTGTAGAGCGCGGCGGGGACGTTGCGCACCCGGAACAGGATCGAGGTGACGGCAGGGCCGCTGTTCAGCGCCGGACGGACCTCCTCGCGGGAGAACACCACGAACCGGGTTGTATTGTGGAGTTCGTCCTCAACGTCCTCGGCCAGAATGGCGAGCCCGTAGACCTCGGCGGCAAGCCTGGAGGCGAGCGCGCCGCGGCTGATGTCCCCGGCCGCGGCGATCTCGCGCGCGGACCCGGCGGTGTCGGCACCGACCACGGCCTCGAAACCCATCGTCCGAAGCCGGCGCCGGCACTGGCCGAGCGCCTGGACGTGACTCTGCACCGTGCGGATATCGGCCAGCGTCGCACCGGGCAGGCCGAGCAGCTGATGATGGATCGGCAGGAAGTGCTCGCGGATGATGAAGGCGCGCGCCGCAGGCAGCAGGTGGTGGATATCGGCGACGCGGCCCGCGACCGAGTTCTCGATCGGGATCATAGCGAGATCGACCGCCTCGCTTTCGAGCGCGGCGAAACAATCCTCGAACGTGGCGCAGGGCACGGCCTCGGCCTGGGGATAGACCTCGAGGCAGGCGATATGGGAGTTGGCGCCGGGTTCCCCCTGATAGGCGACCCGTTTCGGCGTGTTCATTGGGGCTTCTCTTCGATGGCGAGGCGCACGCAAGCGGCCTCTCGATGCAGGCGGCGAGCCGGCGTCCCCGGGGGGCCGGCTCAGGCTTGTCGCGGGTCAGGCGGCGCCGGGACGCCGCCCGCTAAATCGGGTGCCTGCCGATGCCGCCGCCAGCATGCTGCGCGCGCGGGAGAGATCGTCCGGCGTGTCGACGCCGAAGGGAACGGTGTCGACCACGGCGACGTCGATGCGCATGCCGGCTTCGAGCGCGCGCAACTGTTCGAGCTTCTCGCGCTTCTCCAGCGCCGATTGCGGCAGCGAGACGAACCGGGCCAGCGCCGAACGCCGATAGGCATAGAGGCCGATATGGTGAAACAGCGGCCCCTCGCCATGGGGGGCGGTGGCGCGGGTGAAGTAGAGTGCCCTCATCCGCTCCGCCGACAGCGGCGCGCCGACGACCTTGACCACGTTCGGGTTGGCGCGCTCTTCCTCCACGCGGATTTCCGCTGTCAGCGTGCCAATGTCGACGGCGGGATCGTCGAGCAGGGCGGCGGCGGCGCGAATCGGCGCGGGCTCGATCGTCGGCAGGTCGCCCTGCACGTTCACGATCACGTCATGGATTCCCTCGGGATCCACCAGCCCCAGCGCTTCGAAGATGCGGTCGGACCCTGATTCGTGGTCGCTGCGCGTCATCACCGCCCGTCCGCCCGCCGCCTCCACCGCCTCGCGCACGCGCTGATCGTCGCAGGCGACGACCACGGGACCGATCGCGGCTTCCTCGGCGCGGCGCAGAACCTGGACGATCATGGGCAGGCCTGCGATGTCGGCGAGCGGCTTGCCCGGCAGCCGGGTCGAGGCCATGCGGGCCGGAATCAGCAGGATCGGTCGGGACGCCATGGGGCCATCTTTCCTCCGGCGCGATCCCGAACCCGCGCTGGAACGGTTTCGGTGTCGAATTGTCTCACGCCGCGCCAGCCTTATAGGCATGGACAGAGCCGAGTTGAAGCGGTTATCAGTTCGGGATGCGCTCCAAAAGGGCGCGGGAGGCAAAAAAACAAGCAGTCACCGGCCTGTCTGACAAGAGAGACCCAAGCCGTGATAGACTCGTTCGAAATGAACAAGATGGCCGGCGCAGTCCTTGGGACGCTGGTGTTTGCGATGGGCATCGGCGTCCTGTCCGATGTGATCTTTCATCGTGCGCCACCCGCCAAGCCTGGCTATGAGATCGCCGTTGCCGAGACACCGGCCGCGGGGGAAAGTGCGCCGGCGGAACCTCAGGTTCCGCTGCCGGTGCTGCTTGCCAAGGCCAATGTGACGGCCGGCGAGGCGCAGGCCAAGAAGTGCCAGGCGTGCCACAGCCTCGAGAAGGGCGGCCCGAACAAGGTCGGCCCGGATCTCTGGAGCGTGGTCGGCCGTCCTGTCGGCGAGCATGCCGGTTTTGCCTATTCGGCCGGCATGACCAAGTTCTCCGACGGCGGCAAGCAGCACTGGACCTACGAGAACCTGTTCCACTTCATCGCTGCTCCGAAGACTTTCGTGCCGGGCACGGCAATGGGCTTCGCGGGCATCAAGAAGGACCAGGATCGCGCGGATCTGCTGGCCTATCTGCGCACGCTCGCGGACACCCCGGAGCCGCTGCCGCCGGTCGAGGATGCAGGTGCAGCAGGTGCCGCGCCGCCCGCCGAGGCCGCGCCGAACGGCAGTGCCCCTTCCGGCGGAAGCGCGCCGGCGAACGGCGCCCCGGCCGAAGGCCAGCCCGCGCCGGCTCAATAATCCGCTCCTGAGAGACACCCCGCCTTGTCGGGGGGCTTTGCCCGGCGCCTCGCGCCGGGCGGCGTAACAAGGACGCGGATGGGAAGCCCGACGGCGAATCACGATCCGGCTTCAACGCCCTGAATGCGCGTGTGGCCCGGCTGCGCCGCCGTGCCGCTCGACGCGGTCATGCCCCGACACAGTCCCCATGACGAGGCCGCCGCGCCATGCGTGACGGCCATAGAAAAGCCATTGCGCTCCAACGCGGAATGGCGTCGAACTATTCCACGGGGACGCGACGCAGCGAAAAGACGAGGGGCACCATGATCACGGAGGAACGCGAAGGCGGCTTTCAGGGCGCCGTTTCGCTACGCGGCTGGATCGTATGGGGGACGGCCGCGCTGTTCTATCTCTATGAGTTCTTCGTGCGCGTTGCGCCGTCCTCCATGGAGCCCGAACTTCAGGCCCATTTCGGCCTGACCGCCGCAGCCCTCGGCGCTGCGGCCGGCACCTACTACATGATCTATTCGCCGATGCAACTGCTCTCCGGCACCGTGATCGACCGGTTCGGGCCTCGCAACGTGCTGGTGATCTCCGCGATGATCTGCACCGCCGGCGCCTTCCTGCAGATCGCCGGCTCCTCGCCGTCGCTGCTGGTCGCCGCCCGCTTCTGCCAGGGCCTCGGCTCCGCTTTCGCCTTCGTCGGCACGATGTATGTCGCCGCCGAGTGGTTTCCGCGTTCCATGCTGGCGCTGCTGTCCGGCCTCACCACCTCGCTCGGAATGGCCGGCGCGATCATCGGCAATGCCGGCATCGCGACGGTTGTGGAGACGCTCGGCTGGCAGGCGGCGCTGCTGTTTGCGGGCTTCGTCGGCATCACCATCACGGTCCTCATCCTCGTGATCGTGCCGCGTCGTCACCCGCGGCCGGCGACGGCGCACGCGGTCCCGCACGTGAAGAAGCCCTCGATCGTCGAGGCGCTCAGGATCGTCTATTCCAACCCCCAGAGCTGGTATATCGGCATCGTCGG
>JAEZMP010000497.1 GCA_023442215.1 Pseudomonadota bacterium | reverse complement strand
GGCGACGCCTCGTGAAGGCGGATCGGCCCGGCAGGGCGGGCTTTCCAACACAACTTCCAGACCTGTCTCAAGACCTGTCGGTGATACCGGCCTCGGGATCGCGGCGCCCACCGGACGTGGACGGCCGATGAGCCGCACGCACACCGGCGATCGATAATCCGACGCGCAAGCGCGCGGCGGAGGCGCGCCGGGGTACCCGGTTCGCGGCCTTCGAGGCGTTTCAGACGCGCCGTTCGTCCGGTCCCGAGCGGTCCCGGATTATTGCGCGCCCTGCGGCTGCTGCTGCTGTTGCTGCTTGTTGTCGAAGATCGAGAACGTCTGGTCGAAAACAGACGAACTACCGCCCATCTGGCCGGAGGCCGGAGGCGTCTGCGCCGGTGCATTGCCGGCCTGAGGCGCGGGCGCCGGAGCCGGTGTGGGCGCGCTTTCGACCGGCCGGGTCTGGACCGGTGTCACCGGCGGCAGCGGCGCGCTTCCGGTGTCGCGGATCGGGAAGTCCGACGGCGGCGGCGTCACCCGGATCGACGTGGTGGTGACGACGCGGGGCGCGTCGGAATCGCCCGCGGGCTGCTGCTCCACCGCCGGCGTCGCCACCGGCGAGCCGCCGCCGAAGCCGAGACCGCCGGTGAACCACAGCGCCGCGATGCCGACGATCCCGACCGCGATCCGCCACCAGGCGAAGATGGAATAGCCGTGGTGCGAGACGAAATCGAGCAGCCGGCGCACGACGAGGAGCGCCGAGAGGAATGCCGCGACGAAGCCGATGGCGACGATGAGGATGTCGCTCGACGACAGCGCATCGCGGTTCTTGTAGAGATCGTAGGCGAAGGCGCCGGCCATCGTCGGCATCGCCAGGAAGAACGAGAACTCCGCCGCCGAGCGCTTGTCGGCCCGGAACAGGAGCGCGCCCACGATGGTGGAGCCGGAGCGCGACATGCCCGGGATCAGCGCCAGCGTCTGGAAGCAGCCGACGACGAGCGCGAGCCAGAGCGGATAGTCGTAGGCGCTGCCGTAGCGCGGCTTGAGCGGCAGGCGATCCACCACCAGCAGCACGATGCCGCCGAGCAGGAGCGTGACGCACACCACCAGCGGCGTTTCGAACAGCACCCGCTTGATGAAGTCGTGGGCGAGAACGCCGACGATGGCCGCCGGCAGGAAGGCGATGGCGACGCTCGCCACGAAGCGCCTGGCTCGGGCGCTCGTCGGAAGCGCGAGCGCCACCGACCACAGCCGCGTGGCATAGACGCCGACGATCGCCAGGATCGAGCCGAACTGGATCAGCACCTCGAAGGCGCGACCCGTGCTCTTGAAGCCGAGGAAATGGCCGAGCAGCAACAGGTGGCCCGTCGACGAGACGGGGATGAACTCGGTCAGCCCCTCGACCACACCGAGCACCACCGCGTCGAACAGCGTCTTCACGTCCATCGGCAATATTCCTCAAAACCCGGCGCTCGGGGCCGATTCGACAAATCGGCCGCCGCCTGACGCGAGACTGTTGTTCCCGGCGGGCGGGCGCACTATACCCGACCGGCGACGCGACGGAAGAAGTCGGGTGACATGACCCGGTTGAGCCGCCATGCCCGTGCCAAAATGGTCATGCCGACATGCTCGTGCTCATATCCTCATGCTGACACGATCATGCCGACCCGTTCATGCTGACGTCCTGAAGCGCGCGGTCCCGGTCCGTTCCCAAGCCCGCGGCCGACGCGCCCGGTTCCGTCTTCGCGCAAGCCCGATGCGATCCTGATGCTGATCCTTTATCACCAACCCTTCTCGCCCGCCTGCCGCTTCATCCGCCTCGTCCTCGCCGAGTACGGCGTGCGCCATGAGCTGGTGCTCGAAAAGCACTGGGAACGGCGCAAGGGCTTCCTGGCGATGAACCCCGCGGCCACCCTGCCGGTGGCGGTGGAGAACGACGGCCCGCCCGTGGTCGGTGCCGGGCCGATCATGGAATATCTCGACGAAACCCGCGGCTATGCCCAGGGCGAAAAGCGGCTGATGCCGGACCATCCCGACCGGCGCGCCGAAACCCGCCGGCTGGTCGAGTGGTTCCTGTGGAAATTCGACGAGGAAGCGGTCGGCCACTTCGTTCACGAGCGCATCTACAAACTGGAAATGCCGACCGCGATGGGCGGCGGCGCGCCGGAATCGACCATCCTCCGGGCCGCGCGCGCCAATTTGCGCCACCATATGCGCTATATGGAATATCTGACCGCGACGCGGAACTGGCTGGCCGGCGACCGCCTGACCTTCGCCGACCTCGCCGCCGCGGCCGAACTGAGCTGTACCGACTATCTGGGCGAGGTGCCGTGGAGCGACAGCGAGCACGTCAAGACGTGGTACGCCCGGATCAAGTCCCGGCCGGCGTTCCGGTCGCTGCTTGCCGAGACGATCCGCGGCCTGCCGCCGTCGCCGAGCTACGACGACCTCGACTTCTGACGCCCGAGGCCGCGCGCAGGCTGGTGCTGGCGCGCGCCGCCGAACTCGGCTTCGACGACTGCCGCATCGCCCGGCCCGGCGACGCCGCCCTGCGCGGGACCCGCCTCAAAGCCTTCATCGATGCCGGCCGCCACGGCACCATGGACTGGCTCGCCGACGCGCCGGAGCGCCGCGCGGACCCAAGGCGCCTGTGGCCCGATGTCGCATCCGTCATCATGCTCGGCCTCAATTACGGCCCCGC
>JAEZMP010000453.1 GCA_023442215.1 Pseudomonadota bacterium | reverse complement strand
GGCATCCACCATGGCGCGGGCATCCGGGAGCGTGCACGCCAAGGGCTTCTGGCAGATCACCGGCACGCAATTGCGCGCGGCAAGTTCGACGAGGGGACGATGGCTTTCGACCGTCGTGGCGATGTCGACGAAGTCGAGCCGTTCGGCGGCGAACATGTCAACCGCATCCCGGTAGCGCCGCGGGATGCCGAAGCCCTCGCCGGTCGCCGACAGCCGGTCGGGGTCGCGGTCGCAGATCGCCGCGATCTCGACCCCGGCGATATCGCGCCAGGCATGGAGCTGGTTCATCGCAAAGAAGCCGCAACCGACAACGGCACCGCGCAAGGGCGCGGGCGGCCCGGCCGACATGCCGTGCGCCATCCCTGGCCTCCTCCCGCTGGCCGCGGGCTGGGCCGCGACCGGTCATTGGCTCCGCGCTGATTGTTCCGCGCGGTTCGGTCGGCCTGCGTCCCGGCTTCCCGACAGGCCCGAAGGGGCGCACAGGATCACCGTCGATGCCGACGCGGACATTCTACACCCTTCACGGCTTGGCTGCGCGGAAGAATTGCGCGGGGAGCGTGAGCGGCGGTGCCACACACGAAAAAGGCCGGCGCGGGAAGCCCGGCCGGCCTTCTCGAGAACGGATGCTGGCGGCGTGTATTCGCCGGCCCGGCATCAATCCTTGGAGCGTTCCACGTAGGAACCGTCCGCCGTCATCACGACGATGCGCGTGCCCGGCGCGATGTGCGGCGGAACGGACGTCTTGACGCCGTTGGAGAGCACCGCCGGCTTGTAGGACGACGACGCGGTCTGGCCCTTCACGGTCGGCTCGGTGTCCGTCACCTCGAGCACGACGCGGGCCGGGATCTCGATGGCGACCGGCACGCCTTCGTGCAGGCTGAGGCGGACCACCATGTTCTCGGCGAGGTACACGGCGACATCGCCGACCACGTCGGCGGGCACCGTCACCTGCTCGAAGCTCTCGGTGTTCATGAAGGTGTAGCCGTCGCCATCCTGGTAGAGGTACTGGTAGTCGGTATCCTCGATGAAGGCGCGCTCGACCTGCTCGGTGGTGCGATAACGCTCCGAGACCTTCACGCCGTCGGAAATGCGGCGCATGTCGAGCTGGGTGACCGGCGTGCCTTTGCCGGGGTGGATGTTTTCGGCCCGCAGAATGGCGTAGAGCTTGCCGTCGACCTCGACGACATTGCCCTGGCGGAGCGAGCTGGCCTGGACCTTCACGGAGCGGACTTCCTCTTGACGTTGATTTCGGGCCGGGAAGCCGGCCGGAATTTCGCGCGGACCCTATCAATTGCCTCGCGCCGCCGCAATCGCTACGAAGCGGCTTCGCATCGCCCCGGGCCGGAGGACCCGTGCGCACGGGATGGCGCCCGCGACGGCCCCAAGCGCCTCCCCATGCCGCGCGGCAGGAACCGATCCGACAAGACGTGCTGCCACGATCTGCCGATCAGCGAGACCGGACCGATATGACGCAAAGCCCCTCTCCCGGTGCCGGCTGGTGGCGCCCCGATCTCCACGCCGACCGCGCCCCCCGGCTTGCCGCGCGCGGACGCATCGTCAGGGCAGTGCGGCGGCTGTTCGAGGACGACGGCTTCACCGAAGTGGAGACGCCGATCCTGCAGGTTTCGCCCGGCAACGAGACCCATCTCCACGCCTTCGAGACGACCCTCGTCGGCAATGACGGCACGCCGTCGCGGCTCTACCTGCACACATCGCCTGAATTCACCTGCAAGAAGCTGATCGCGGCCGGCGAGCGGCGGCTTTTCACCCTCGCCCGGGTGTTCCGCAACCGCGAGCGGACCGACCTGCATCATCCCGAATTCACGATGCTGGAGTGGTATCGCGTCGGCGCGCCGTACACGGTCCTGATCGACGACTGCGCCGCGCTCGTCGCGGCGGCGGCGGATGAGGCGGGCAGCGAGCGCTTCGTCTTTCGCGGCCGCATGGCAGACCCGCGCGCCGGCATCGAACGCGTCACCGTGGCGGAGGCCTTCCGCGATCTCGCCGGCATCGACCTGCTCGCGAGCCTCGCCGACCCCGAAAGCCCCGACCGCGACGGCTTTGCCGCCGCCGCAGCCTCGAAAGGCATCCGGGTCGCCGCGGACGACAGCTGGTCGGATATCTTCAGCCGAGTGATGGTGGAGCGCATCGAACCGTTTCTCGGCCTCGGACGGCCGACGGCGCTGTGCGACTACCCGGCCTGCGAGGCCGCGCTCGCCCGCCGCAAGACGGACGATGCCCGGCTTTCCGAACGCTTCGAACTCTATGCGTGCGGCGTGGAGCTCGCCAACGGCTTCGGCGAATTGACGGACCCGGCCGAGCAGCGCCGCCGCTTCGAGGCGGACATGGCGCTCAAGGAGCGGATCTATGGCGAGCGGCACCCGATCGACGAGGATTTCCTCGCGGCACTCGCCCTGATGCCGGAGACGAGCGGCATCGCGCTCGGCATCGACCGTCTCGTGATGCTGGCGACGGGGGCCACGCGCATCACGGACGTGCTGTGGGCGCCGGTCGCGGAGACCGGCTCGCCGCTATAGGACGGCCGGCTGCTGACCTACCCTGTCCGCATGGCCCTGCGGCGCGGCGTCCGTGGCCTGCCGAAACGCGGCCATTGCGGCGTGCGGTCCGAGTGGTTAGAAAGTGCCTCGCGCGCCATCGGCCCGCATTGGGGCATAGCCAAGTGGTAAGGCAGCGGATTTTGATTCCGCCATTCCCAGGTTCGAATCCTGGTGCCCCAGCCAGAACACCGCCTTCCAGCCCTCCCATGCAGGATCGTCTGGCCGCAGGAAACCGGGGCGTCGGCGCACGGCACGCACGGACGCGTGCCTTCGGGACATATCTCCGGTACCGCCTCTCCCTGCTTTCAACGGACGCACCGGTCCTTTAAAGTTGTTTCCGCTCGGAAGCGCCTGTGGCTGCTCCTGATCCCGAGCTGGATTTGCTGCCATATCCGCCATCCTGTTCGCAAACCAAGAACAATTCGACGAATGGCTCATCAGAAAACCGAAGTCGGCGTTCAGGAGAGCTCGGAGGCGATCCAAAAATCAGCCGTTCGCAGCATTATCGCGATCGATCGCGCCCTGCTTTTCGGGCCCTGGCTGATCTGCTTTCTGATCATTTCCATGGTTGGGAATCTGCTGCTGAAGGAGCGCAGGGATACACTGCATTCCTATGAACAGTCGGCCACGAATCTTCGCATTTCGATGAGTAGCGACATTGCGAACTTCCTCAATGTCGGAGAGGTCCTGCTGAAAGATGTGATCGACGACCTCACGTTGGGCGCCAAGATGCCGGGGCGCGCTCATCACCAGCTTCTTGAACGGGCGTCGAGTTACCTTCCGAACGCGACCTATCTTCGTGTGCTCGACACGAATGGCCATGTCGTCGACGATGTCGGCGAGAGCGTTCCGACGGACATGAGCTTCGCGGACCGCGACTATTTCCTCGTTCCCAAGAACGATCCGAATGTCGGCACCTATATCAGCGCGCCCTATATGAGCCGTCTGCACGGCGGCGCGCCGACCTTCGCACTGAGCCGGCGCATCTCCAATCCCGACGGCAGCTTCGCGGGGATCGTCATGATCGCGATCGCGCTCGCCAATTTCGAGAAGCTCTTCATGGAGCTCGATCTCGGGAAAGACAGCGTGATCACCGTGGTGAAGACGGATGGTCGCGTTCTTGTCCGCCAACCGTCCGAGCCGGATCTGGAAATCGTCGGTCTCGATCTATCGTCGAGCCCCAACTTCAAGCGACTTCTCGCGATGGGGACGGGGACGTTCACCGCCAAGGCGCGCGTCGACGGTATCCGGCGCGCCTACTTCTTCGGCCCGGTGGGCAAACGCCCACTGATCGTCAGCGTCGGCATCGCCGTCGACGAAATCTATTCCATCTGGCGAACGCGCGCGGTTGTCATAACGGTCATCTTGACCCTCATATGC
>JAEZMP010000425.1 GCA_023442215.1 Pseudomonadota bacterium | reverse complement strand
ACCTCATCGAGGTCCAGTCCGGCCCCTATCTCGGCGAGGATGACATCGTCCGCATCGAGGACATCTACGCACGCCCCGAATTCGAAACCAGCAAGCGCTGAGATGAGGGGCTGACAAGCCCATTCGTCCGCCAGGAAAAGATGAACCCGCCCGGCGGCCGCCGGGCGGGTTCTTTCGTTTCAGGGTGCCGTCGGAACGGCCGGTGCCACGGCGCGGGCGCGCGCCGGCCGCTATCCGCCGGTCAGGCGAGCCAGTCTGCCATCGGGCGGATCGACAGGCCGGCGTCCGACAGCCGCTGGCGGACGACGGACGCCATGCCGACGGCGCCGGGTGTGTCGCCGTGGACGCAGACGGTATCGATGGCGACGGGCCGGCGGGAGCCGTCGACGGCGGTGATTTCCTGGTCGGCCACCATCCGCACCACCCGTTCGGCGGCCTCGTCCGCGTCGTGGATCACGGATCCGGCGAGCTTGCGCGACACGAGGTTGCCGTTCGGGGCATAGGCACGGTCGGCATAGATCTCGCGGGCAACGCGCAGGCCCTGCCGCTCCCCGGCACGCTCGGTTTCGAGGCCCGGCATGACCACGAAGATCAGGGTCGGATCGACGGTGTGGATGGCGCGTGCCACGGCGAGGGCGAGATCGGCATCCTCCGCCGCCATGTTGCCGAGGCTGCCATGGGTCTTGACGTGGCGGATGGGATGGCCGGCGGCATGGGCCAGCGCCTGGATGGCGCCGATCTGGTAGATCAGGTGCTTCTCGATATCGGCGGGCCGCTCGCCGAGGATCGGCCGCCGGCCGAAGCCCCACAGATCGAGGAAACTCGGATGGGCGCCGACGCCGACGCCGTTCTCCCGCGCGGCTTCAAGCGTCGCCGCCATCACCAGGGGATCGCCGGCGTGAAATCCGCAGGCGATGTTGGCCGAGGTGACGATCTTCAGCATCGCCGCGTCGTCGCCGAGCGAATAGACGCCGAAGCCTTCGCCCATGTCGCAGTTGAGGTCGATGTTGGTCATGGCTGGACTCCAGTGAGGGGGGGGGCGCCGGTTGCGCCCATCCGATCGACGAGCGTTCAGGACGGCAGCATGCCGTCGGCGAAGGGATCGGCGAACGCGCTGACCGCGCCGCTGACCAGATTGGCCGCCAGCAGACGTTCGGACGTGAGCGCCGCGGCACCCGTGACGACCTCGGTGACGGCGCCGCACATCGCCGCGACGGCGGCGCGGTGGCGGATGGCGATGTCCTCCGCCTCGACGGCCGCGACGGCGACGAACCGGACAGGCTCGCCGGGGCGGCGCTGGGCGAGGCGAGGGAGGTCCGGCTCGATCACGGTGGCGATCTTGGGGTAGCCGCCGGTCGACTGGCGATCGGCAAGCAGCACGATGGGCCGTCCGTGACCCGGCACCTGGACCGAGCCGTTCATGATGCCGTCGGAGACGATGTTGAAGCCGTCGCGATGCTCCACCACCGGGCCGTCCAGTTCGCAGCCCATGCGGTCCGCGCGGTCGGACATGACGTAGGTCGCGCTGAGGAACGTTTCGAGGCCCGCCTCGGTGAAGGCATCCGCCTGAGGACCGAGCACCACGCGGATATCTCCGCCCGCAGGCGGGCGCCTGTCGGCCGGCAGAACGAGAGGCGCGCCCGCGGCGGCATCCGGCCGCGCGAGCGGCAGGCGGTCGCCCGCCCTGAGCGGACGGCCTTCGAAGCCGCCGAGTTCCGAGCGGGTGTGGGTTGAGAGCGAGCCGAGCACCGGCGGCAGATCGAAGGCGCCAGCGACGGCGAGATAGAAGCGCATGCCGGTCCTGGCGGCGCCGATCTTGAGGATGGCGCCCTCCGGCAGATCGTAGGCGCGCCAGGTCTCGGCCGGGCTGCCGTCGATCGAAACAGCTCCCTCGGCACCGGTGAGGGCGATGCGGCAGGGCACTTCAGCCCGGAATGTGGCGCCTAGCAGCGCCATCTCGATCACGGCCATCGCGTCGTCATTCCCCACCAGCGTGTTGGCGAGGGCCATCGCGACGGGATCCATGGCGCCCGAGGCGGAGATGCCGAAGCGCTGCCAGCCGAAGCGACCGAAATCCTGGATGGTCGCGAACGGGCCGCACTCCACGACCGCGAGGCCGCGGATGGTGTCGTCCGACGGAACGGTCATCGCGCTGCTCCCCCGGTCGCAACGGCGGATGGACGGCGTTCCGCCACCTCGTCGCCCGCCTCGGCGGCGGCGACGAGCGTCCGATACTCGTCCTCGTCGATCGGGCGGAAGCGGATGGTATCTCCGGCGGCAAACAGGAACGGTCGCTCGCCACGCGCGGGATCGTAGGAGCGTACCGGCGTCTGGCCGATCAGATGCCAGCCGCTCGGAATGGCGATCGGCGGCGAGACGGCGGTCTGCTGGCCGCCGATGGAGATGCTGCGAGGCGGGGTCGCTCTCCTCGGGTCGGTCCGGCGGGAGGTGTGGATCGCCGTCGGCAGCCCGCCGAGATAGGCGAAGCCGGGCGCGAAACCGATCATGTAGACACGATAATCGACGGAGGAATGCAGTGCCACCACCTCCCGGGGCGTCAGGCCATGGACCTCCGCGACGTGTTCCAGATCGACACCGGACTCGCCGCCATAAAGCACCGGCACGATCCAGTGGTTCGTCGTCTCGTCCGAAAGAGGCGCGGGCGGCCACAGGCCCTGCACGATATCGATCAACTCCGCCCGCCGTATCCGCACGGGATCGAACAGCACAAGAAGAGAGCGATAGGTCGGGACGGTCTCACGGACCGCCGGCAGCGCGAGCCGGGCGAGTGCCGCGTCGAGCGCGATGACGGCGGCATTGATTGCTGCGTCCACGCTGTCGCCGAGTTCGATGACGAGCCCGCTGTCGCCGGCATCGAGAAAGCGGAGTTCGATCGCGTGCGGATCGGCCAACACGTTTGTCATGACCTTCTTCAGGGCCTCTTGGGCGGGGTGGCGAGCGGCGGCGGCATCATAGCGGCGACCACAAAAGGCGGCGTGCGCAAATTTGGTACACCGCCAGCATACCGAAGTTGGCGGCGTGACCGTGCGGGGGGGGCGTCCACAAGGCTGGGGTGCGGGCGACCGACACATCGCGACCGCCGGACACACGCGTCGTTTATCGAATTCACTAGTCTAATCAATGGCTTGTATGAAGCGCGCGAGAGCGTCACGTCGAAGCGCGTTCCCATATCGTCGCCGTTCGGAGGGACTGGGAGCGATCGCCGCGACCCGCAGAATGGGCGTGGTTAGTTTTTGGGCTGCCTGCATATAAATTCCACTTGCGCACCCATGGTATGCCAAGGATATTTCACTGGTCGAGCGATTTCGAGCGGCTTCGTTTTCCTGCTGCCAGAACCGGTCGAGGTGGCCGTGACACGGGGAAGAGACCGCCCGGCGAGGTCGCGGCAATGGCCGCGTTGCCGGCCGCGCGTGGGCGTTCGGTGCGGGCCGACGCCATGTCGATGGTCCGAGGACGTGCGGTCTCGATGCTCTTGCCGCCGCGCGTGTGTTTGGTGGTAAATCAATCTGGGATTGTTGTGCGGGCCGTGTCGCGCCCGGGCTGGAGAGGTGCAATGGAATTCGATCGCGAAGGCGAACTCGTTCTGCCGGCGGCCCGCGGCAAGGCGCTGCGGCTGAAGGCCGGCAGCGCGGTACGGATCACCAATCCGTTCGGCACCCAGGCGATCGACACCTGGGCCTTCGCGGCCGACGACATGAGCGAATATCTGTCGATGGAGAACGTCCGCTCGTTCAACAGCGTGGTGTGCATCGACCAGGGCGTGGCGCTGGTTTCGACCGAGCGCCGGCCGATCATCACCATCGTCGAGGATACCTCCGCCGGCCGGCACGACACGCTGCTGTGCGCGTGCAACCCGGCGATCTACCGCGAGCTCGGCGTGAAGGGGTTTCACCGCTCCTGCGCCGGCAACATGCATGAGGCATTGACGGAGATCGGTCGCGACATTCCGTTCACGCCCGCCGCGCTCAACCTATTCATGAGCGTGCGGGTGGAACCCGACCAGACGCTCACGCGGCTGCTTCCTGCCTCGAAGCCCGGATCCTACGTCACGCTGCGCGCGGAGTTCGACGTCATCCTCGTGCTGTCGTCCTGCCCGCAGGATGTGACGACCATCAACGGTCCCGACCGCACGCCGCGGGACTGCACGCTGGAAATCCTTGCGCCCGGGGCGTTTGCATGAGCGCGGAAGAACCGCTGATCAGGATCGCCGGGCTGCGTAAGAGCTTCGGCGGCCACGAGGTGCTGAAGGGCGTATCGGTGGACGTGCGCCCCGGCGAGGTGGTCACCGTCATCGGCGCCAGCGGGTCCGGCAAGAGCACGTTCCTGCGCTGCATCAACGTCTTGGAGAAGCCGGACGCCGGCAAGGTGACGTTCGACGGGCGCACGGTCGACTTCGCGGCCGGTGGCGGTCGCGGCCCCTCGGCGCGGGAACTGCGCGCGCTCAGGACGTCCATCGGCATGGTGTTCCAGAGCTTCAATCTCTGGCCGCACATGACGGTGCTGGAGAACGTGATCGAGGCGGCGATCCGGGTGAGGAAGGTGTCGCGCCCGGAGGCGATCGAGACAGCCGAAGGGCTGCTTCACCGCATCGGCCTCGCCGAGAAGCGCGACGCCTATCCGGGCCGGCTTTCCGGCGGCCAGCAGCAGCGCGTCGCGATCGCCCGCGCGCTTGCCATGAAGCCGAAGCTGATGCTGTTCGACGAGCCGACCTCCGCGCTCGATCCGGAGCTCGTCGGCGACGTGCTCTCCCTGATCGCCGACCTCGCCGCAGAGGGAATGACGATGATGCTCGTCACCCACGAGATCGGCTTCGCCCGGGAAGTCAGCACCCGGACCATCTTCTTCGATGCCGGCGTCGTCGCCGAGGACGGCCCGTCGCGCGACGTTCTGCGCCAGCCGCAGAGCGAACGGCTGCGCCAGTTCCTCAAGCGCGTGCTGCACGAGAATGTCGCCCGCGGCGACGCCGCCGTGGGAGGGCAGTGAGCCATGGACATGCTTCCCGAATGGATCACCGTGCTCGGCCCCTACATGCCGGGCTTCCTCAACGCCTCCTGGCTCGTGCTCGTTCTGACGCTTCTCGTCATCGTGCTGAGCTGGTTGTTCGGCCTCATCGCAGCGCTTGGCAAGGCATCGCGGTTCGCCGTGTTCCGGCAGGCGAGCACCTTCTACATCTGGTTCATTCGCGGCACGCCGACGCTGATCCAGATCTTCATCGTCTATTTCGGCCTGCCGCAGTTCGGATTGCGCCTGTCGCCGTTCGTCGCCGGCGTGATCGCGCTCGGCATCAACTCCGGCGCCTACGTGGCGGAGATCGTCCGTTCCGGCCTGATGGCGATTCCGAAGGGACAGATGGAATCCTCGCTCGCCCTCGGTCTCAGCCGGTTCGACGCCATGCGCCGCATCATCCTGCCCCAGGTGTTCCGCATCATCGTGCCGCCACTGACCAACGAGGCGATCTCGACGCTGAAGAACACCTCGCTGCTCTCCACCATCACCGTCGTGGAACTGACGCTCTATTCGCAGACGATCATCGCCACGACGTTCCGCCCGTTCGAGTTCTACACCGCCACGGCGGTGATCTACCTGCTCCTGACCACCATCCTCTCCCAGTTCGCGGCCTGGGCCGAGCGGCACTATGCCCGCCGGACCTGACGGCCGAGACAGGGGAGGGGAGGCGATGACGACAGTTGCAACGACGCAAGGCCTGCGATCATGAGCGTGCTTCCGATCGATTCTCTCGAAACGCCGCGGTTCTGCGGTGTGCCGACCTTCATGCGGCTGCCGCAGGCGACCACGCTCGAAGGTCTGGACGCCGCGGTGATCGGGCTGCCGTCCGATGCCGGCGCCCCGTTCCGCACCGGCGCCCGCTTCGCCCCGAACGCGGCCCGTGCGATGTCGATCATGCTGCGGCCGATCAATCCCTATCGCGGCAACATCAACGTGTTCGAGCGCATGAAGATCGCCGATGTCGGCGATGCCTCCGTCGTGCCGGGCTACATTGAGGATTCGCTCGAGCGCATCGAGCAGTCGGTGTCGGCGCTGGTCGAGGCGGGGCTGACGCCGTTCGGCATCGGCGGCGATCACTCGGTGACGCTGGCCGAACTGCGCGCGGTGTCGCGCAAGCACGGCCCGCTCGCCCTGATCCAGTTCGATTCTCACACCGATACATGGGATAAATATTTCGCCGGGCGCCGCTACAGTGCCGGCACGCCGTTCCGCCGCGGCACGGAGGAAGGGATCATCGATCCCGCCCATTCCATCCAGATCGGCATGCGCGGCTCGCTGTTCCAGCCAACCGACGTCAGCCAGTCGCTGGAACTCGGCTTCGACGTGGTGACGACCGATCAGATGTTCGAGATGGGCTTCCCGGCCCTTGTCGAGCGGATCGCCGCGCGCGTCGCAGGCCGCCCGGCCTTCATCACCTTCGATCTCGATTTCGTCGATCCGGCCGCCGCGCCGGGTGTGCAGACGCCCGAGGCCGGAGGGCCGGATGCCCGCCAGACGCTCGACCTGCTGCGGCGCCTCAAGGGCATCGACCTCGTCGGCTGCGACGTGGTCGAACTCAACCCGATGTACGACCCGGCCCAGATCTCGGCGCTGCTGGCGGCGACGGTGCTGGCGGAACTGATGGCCCTGAAGGCCGAATCCCTTTCGTGACGCGGCCCGCGCGGCCCCGCCACGGGAACGAAGCGGGCCGGCGCACGCCCGCCCGACGAGACACGCGCACAACCTGACTTCAGATGACAGAGGGGAAAATCATGCGTCTGAAACTGCTTCCCGCCCTTGCCCTCGCGCTGGTCGGCGCGCTGGCCTCGGCTCCCGCCAACGCCCAGGAACTCGAACTCATCCAGCCGGGCAAGCTCCTGATCGCCACCGAGGGCACCTATCCGCCCTTCAGCATGCGCTCGCCGGACGGCCAGCTCGACGGTCTCGAGATCCGCGTCGGCAAGGAGATCGCCAAGCGGCTGAATCTCGAATACACGCCCGTCATCATCAAGTGGGAGGCGCTGCTCGTCGGCCTCGCCGCCGACCAGTACGACTTCGCTTCCGACGCCATGGACATCACGGCCGAGCGCCAGAAGCAGGTGACCTTCGCCGACGGCTGGCTGGAATCCGGCGGTCGCGTCGTCATCCAGAAGGACTCGCCGATCAAGTCCGCGGCCGACCTGAAGGGCAAGACCGTCGGCGTGCTGGTCGCCTCCACCTGGGCGAAACTCGCCGAGGAGCACGGCGCCACCGTCAAGAGCTACAAGGCCGAGTCCGATGCCATGCAGGATCTGGTGAACGGCCAGGTCGATGCGGTGATCACCGACTCGATCGCCGCCGCCTATGCCATCGAGCAGTCGAAGCTGCCGCTGACCATGACGCCGGATTATCTGAGTCACGTTCAGAAGGGCTTCCCGTTCAAGAAGGGCAAGCCGAACCTGGTGAAGGCCGTCAACAAGGCGCTGGCGGACATGATCGCCGACGGCACCTACGCCAAGCTCACGGTTCCGCTGGTCGGGTACGACCCGGCGCCGAAGGACCCGATCAAGACCCAGTTCTGATCGCGCACGGACAAGACGGCTCTGCCCCTGGGCGGGGCCGTCGTCCGGCGATCGGAAAGAGCCGGCCGCCGCGTGCTCTCACCCCCCTCCGCCGCGGCCGGCTGTCCGCCCAGCTTCAAGCGGCCCGAACCTGTCTCCGGCCGCCCGCCTTCGCCATCGCGGCCTGTCCGCCCAAGCACGAGTTCCGCCGACCATGAACGGAGACGCAGAGCCATCCGACGACGGCGGTCGCGACAGGAGCCTCGGCCGCATGGCCTATGACGCCCTGCTCGACCGGCTGATCCGGCGGGAGATCCCGGTCGGATCCGTCCTGCAGGAGCGCCGGCTGGCGGAGGAACTGGACATCTCGCGCACGCCCGTCCGCGACGCGCTGAGCCGGCTCGAAAGCGAGGGTTTCGTCACCCGCAAGCCGGGGCGGATGCTCGTCGTGACCGAGTTCTCGACACGCACGCTGATCGAGACGCTCTATGTGCGGCAGGTGCTGGAAGCCGATGCCGTGATGCTGGCGACCGACCGCATTCCGCAGGCCGCGCTCGATGCCTCCGAGGAGGCCATCCGCGCGGTGATGGAGATGCCGGTGCCGGACGCAGAGGCGGACTGGGCGGCGGACAGTCGATTTCACGGGATGATTGCAGAGCACAGCGACAATGCCGTGCTCTCCAAGATGATCCTCGACCTCCGCATCAAGACCCATATGTTCAATCTCGACCGGATGCCCGAACGCTTCGAGGCGGGGCACCGGGAGCATCTCGCGGTGATCGCAGCCCTGCGCCGCCGGGACCGCGAGGCGGCGCGCGACGGCATCCGTGCCCACATCGAAAACGTGAAGCAGAGCATCATCGACAAGCTCCGCCGGATTTGAGGAACACGCTCCATGTCTGCCGAGAAGATCAACGAAAGCACGCGCGGCGTCTACGTGATCGCGCCGACCCCGTTCACCGACGAGGGGGCGCTCGATCTCGCCAGCACGGACGGGTTGGTGGACTTCTATATCGAGAAGCGGGTCACCGGCCTCACGATCCTCGGTGTGCTCGGCGAGGCTCCGAAGCTTTCATCCGATGAATCCCGCCAGTTCATGACGCGGGTGCTGAAGCGCATCGACGGCCGCAAGCCGGTGGTCGTGGGCGCCAGCAATCCCGGAACCGACAATCTCGTCCGGTTCGCGAAGGAGGCGATGGATGCGGGCGCTGCCGGCGTCATGATCGCGCCGATCCCGGGCCTCAAGACCGATGAGCAGGTCTACGCCTACTGGGCGGCGGTGCTCGCGCGTCTCGGTCCGGACGTTCCCGTCTGCTATCAGGACTACCCGCAGACGACGACCGTCGTCACCTCGGTGCCGGTGCTGCATCGCCTGATCGACGAGTTCCCGAACCTCGTCATGCTGAAGCATGAGGAAAGCGCCGGGCTGACCAAGATCACCCGGATGCGCGAGCGGTCGGACAAGGGCGAGGGGCGGCGCGTCAGCATCCTCATCGGCAACGGCGGCCTGCACCTGCCGCAGGAGCTGCGCCGCGGCGTCGACGGCGCGATGACCGGCTTCGCCTATACGGAGATGCTGGTCGGCGTGTGCGAGAAGTTCTTCGCGGGCGATGCGGATGGCGCCGAGGATATGTTCGACGCCTATCTGCCGATCCTGCGCCACGAGCAGCAGCTCGGGTTCGGCCTTGCCGTGCGCAAGGAGGTGCTGCGCCGGCGCGGGATCATCGCCTCGGCTGCGATCCGGCATCCCGGCCCGAAGCTCTCGGCGCGCGATCACCAGGAACTCGACGAACTGATGGCGCGGCTGGCGATCCGCCTCGAGCGCCTGTCCGCCGGCACGCTCTGACGCAACTGGAGCGCTTTCCGATCTGATGGAATC
>JAEZMP010000405.1 GCA_023442215.1 Pseudomonadota bacterium | reverse complement strand
CGGCTCGGATCGATGGTGGGCCCGCTGCTCGCCGGCCTGCTCGTCGCCCAGGGCAGCACCCCGAGCGGCATCATGCTGGTGCTCGTGCCGATCATCCTCGCCTGCGGCCTCGGCACGCTCGCCCTCGTCGCCGCACGGTTCCGCCCGGTGCTTGCCTGACGGGTGGTGCTTGCCTGACGGGTGTTTGCCTGACGGGTTCTCGTCTGACCCATCGCGGCGGCTCTTCACATCTGGATCGAGGGGGCTTCACGGCCCCCTCATTCGCGCCGACTCTTCCACGGCGAGGATCGTCCGATCACTCGCGGAGGCGACCGGCGACCGGCCTGCCCGTCAGGGCGCCATCGTCAGGTCGCCATTGTCAGGGCGCCATTCTGCGGACGGCATCCGGAACCTCATATCCCCAGGTGCCGTAGATTCGGGCGATGACCTCCGCCATCAGCGCGATCTCGGGGGACTGGTCGGCGGCGCGCACACTCATGATGATCGGAGACGTGGGGCGTTCGGCGAGGTCGCGGTAGCACACCCCTTCCACGTGGAAGGTGTGAACCGATTCCGGGACGATGGCGATGCCCTCCTCCGCCGCGACGAGGCCGATCGCGATCTGGAGCTCGCGGGCTTCATGGCCGATGCGGACGGCGACGCCGTGATCGTGCAGCAGCCGCAGAACCTGATCGGCATAGCTCGGGCGCGGCTGGCGGGGATAGAGCACGATCGGCTGACCCTCGAAGTCCTGCAGCGACAGCGCGCCCTCCTTGAAGGCGAGCGGATGGCCGGCGGGGATGGCGGCGATCAGGCGTTCCTGCTGCAGCACGATCCGCCGCACCGCGTCGTCCTCGAAGCTGATCCGGCCGAAGCCGACATCGATGCGGCCCTCCTTGAGGGCGTTGATCTGCTCAAGCGTGACGAGTTCCACGAGGGAGAGATCGAGATTGTGCGTCGACGCGCGGAAATCGCGGATGATCCGCGGCAGACGGCCGAAGATGGTCGAGGCGACGAAGCCGATCGCGAAACGGCGGCGCTCGGCGACGACCGCCCGGCCCACCATTTCGCGCATTTCGGCGACCCGGCCGAGAACCTGGGACGCCTGTTCGAGCACCAGCCGGCCGATCGGCGTGAGCTGCAGGGGGCGCGCGGCGCGGTCGAACAGCGGGGCGCCGATCTCGGCCTCGAGCTGCTGGATCTGCCGGCTGAGCGGCGGCTGGGCGATGTTGAGCCGCGCCGCCGCGCGGGTCACGTTCCGCTCCTCGGCGACGGTCACGAAATAGCGGAGCTGCCTAAGGTCCATCGGAGCCTCCATACCCGTAAGGTATGGAGTACGGACCCAATCGGTCTTTGGCAAGGGCAGGCCGCGCCCGTAAGGTGTCGGTCAGAACAGCCCGAACCCCGATACCGAGACGGTTCCCGTGCCCGACGCCATCACCCTCGCCTCGATCGAAACGCTCATCGTCGACCTGCCGACGATCCGGCCCCATGTGCTGGCGATGGCGACGATGCACCGGCAATCGATCGTGCTGGTGCGGGTGCGTGGTTCCGACGGGATCGAAGGCATCGGCGAAGGCACGACGATCGGCGGACTGAGCTACGGCGACGAAAGCCCGGAAGGCATCAAGCTCGCGATCGATACCTATATCGTTCCGGTGCTGCGCGGATGCGATCTCGGCCGGATCACGGCGACGATGGCCGCGATTGGCCGCCACGTGAAGGGGAACGCCATTGCCAAGTGCGCGGTCGAAACGGCGCTGATCGATGCGCTCGGCAAGCGTCTCGGCCTGCCGGCGTCGCACCTGATCGGCGGCGGCCCGGTGCGCGACCGGCTGCCCGTCGCCTGGACGCTCGCGAGCGGCGAAACGGGGCGCGACATCGCGGAGGCCGAAGCCATGCTCGACGCTCGCCGCCACGACATCTTCAAGCTGAAGATCGGCAAGCGCGCCGTGCGGGAGGATGTCGCGCATGTCGCCGCCATCAAGCGTGCCCTCGGCGAACGGGCGAGCGTGCGCGTCGACGTCAACCAGGGCTGGAGCGAGACCGACGCCGATCTCGGCATGGCGCTGCTTCAGGAGGCCGGCATCGACCTCGTGGAGCAGCCGGTTTCGCGCCGCGCCCGCGCCGCGCAGGCCCGCCTTTCCGCCCGCCACCGCATTCCAATCATGGCGGACGAATCCCTCGGCGGCGCGGCGGAGGCTTTCGATATCGCGGCCTCGGGCGCCGCCCGGGTGTTCTCGGTCAAGATCGCGCAATCGGGCGGCCTCCATGCCGCGCACGCCGTCGCCACCATCGCGGGCGCCGCGGGCATCGGCCTCTATGGCGGCACGATGCTCGAAGGCGGCGTGGGCACCGCGGCGTCGGCCCATCTGTTCGCGACGTTGCCGACCCTCGACTGGGGCACCGAACTGTTCGGCCCGCTGCTTCTGACCGACGAAATCCTGGCGGAGCCCCTCGCCTACGCGGATTTCGGGCTCGAGGTCCCGACCGGCCCCGGCCTCGGGGTGGTGCTCGACGAGGACAAGGTCGCGCATTACCGGCGCGACCGCACCGCCCCCAATCTTCATGTCGTGGAGACGAATACGGATGCTCTTCAAAGTGGAAATGGACATCACCATCCCGCCCGGGTTCGATCCTGAGGCGCTGGACCGGCTCAAGATGGCGGAGAAGGCGCGCTTCCAGGAGCTTCAGCGCGCCGGGACCTGGCGGCACATCTGGCGGGTGGTCGGCCGCTACGCGAACGTCAGCATCTTCGATGTCGAGAGTAACGCGCAGTTGCACGACATCCTGACCACGCTGCCGCTCTACCCCTTCATGACGATCACGGTGACGGCACTCTGCCGCCATCCGTCGACGATCCACGACGACGACCGCTGAAGCCGGCCGCGCGCACAACGATAAACGGAGGAAATCCCATGAACGAAGGCTTCGTGAAGACCCCGGAAATCCAGGCCCTGCTCGACCGCGTCGCCGGCGTCGGGGTGCCAGAGGGCAATGCGCGGGCGAAGGCCATCGTCCGCGATCTCGTCGAGCACCTCATGGTTCTCGTCGCCCGCTACGAGATCAGCGAGGACGAGGTCTGGCAGGCGGTGAACTTCCTTCAGAAGGGCGCGGGCGAGTTCGGCCTCATCATGCCGGGCATCGGCCTCGAGCATTTCATCGACCTCTATCTCGACGCCCGCGACGCCGAGGCCGGCAAGAGCGGCGGCACGCCGCGCACCATCGAAGGCCCGCTTTATGTGGCCGGGGCGCCGCTGGTCGACACTGGGGCGAACCTGACCCAGGATCCGGACGATACCACCACGCTCTACATGACCGGCCGCATCTTCGGGCCGGACGGCGAGGCGGTGAAGGACGCCATCGTCCACGTCTGGCACGCGAACTCGAAGGGCTTCTACTCGCACTTCGATCCGACCGGCGAACAGACCCCGTTCAACAACCGCCGCCGGCTGCGGGCGGCCGAGGACGGCACCTATTCCTTCCATTCGAAGATGCCGAAGGGCTATTCGGTGCCGCCGAACGGCGCGACCGACCAGTTGATGCAGCTTCTCGGCCGGCACGGCAACCGTCCCGCCCACGTGCATTTCTTCATCGAGGCGCCGGGCTATCGCCGCCTGACGACGCAGATCAATTTCGGCGACGATCCCTTCGCCAAGGACGATTTCGCGTTCGGGACCCGCGAGGGCCTGCTGCCGGTGCCGAACCGCCAGGGCGACAGCGCCCACGTGGCGTTCGACTTCCATCTCCAGCGCGCCGACAGCGGCGACGACGAGCGCTTCTCGGCCCGCGAACGCCTCAGCGTCGCCGCCTGAGCCGGATGCGGGGGCGGGCCGAGGCCGGCGATCACGGGGGCTGTTCCCGCTCCCGGAGCGCGCCGATCAACCGGTGCAGGGTTTCCATTGTCGAGCGGTCGGCGATGCCGTCGACCCGCTCGGGGCGGAAATGGCGCTGGAACGCGGTGACGGCGAGGCCGGTGCGCGCATCGAACACGCCGGTGAGATCGACCTCGTAACCGTACAGCGCGAGCATGCCCTGGAGGGCGCGGACCGGAAGCCCCTCGTCGCCCGGCCGGAAGGCCGGCCCCTCCGCCGAGACCGGCGCCGGCGGCACCCAGTGGCCGATGCCGGCGGCGGCGAGGGTGTGCCAGGGAAACAGCTCGCCGGGGTCCTGCTTGCGGTCGGGCGCGACGTCGGAATGGGCGAGGATACGATCCGGCGCGATCCTGCGGTGGGAGAGGATCGCCTTGACGAGCACGACGAGCGCCTCGATCTGCGCATCCGGGAACGGGCGATAGCCGAACTCGTGGCCGGGATTGACGATCTCGATGCCGATGGAGGCATCGTTGAGGTCGCGCTCGCCGCGCCAGAACGACACCCCGGCGTGGTTGGCGCGCATGGGCTCGGCGACCATGCGCACGACGCTGCCGTCCTCGTCGACGACATAATGGCAGGAGACGACGGCCTCCCGGTCGCTGAGGCGGGCGATCGCGGCTTCGGCGCTTTCCATGCCGGTATAATGCAGGATCAGCATATCCGGCTTGCGGCCGCCCGGCCGCTCGCGGAAGTTCGGCGAGGGCACGTCGCGGATGGTGAGATCGGCCAGCGTCTTCATATCCCGCGTTCCTTGCTGATGCGGTCCCAGGCGACGTTGATCGCGGCCAGCCGGTCCGTGGCGATGCGCACGAACTCCGGCGGCACGCCGCGGGCGATCACGCGGTCGGGGTGATGTTCCATGACGAGGCGCCGGTGGTGGCGCTTGAGCTCCTCGTCGCTCATGGACGGGTCGGCGCCGAGCACGGTGTAGGGATCGGGCGGCGCGCCCATGACGTAGGCGGCGCGGATGCGGGCGAACACGGTGTCCGGCAGGCCGAAGATCTCCGAGACGCGGGCGAGATAGAACAGCTCCGCCTCGTGCAGCGTGCCGTCGGCGCTCGCCACCATGAACAGGACTTCGAGCACGTCCTCCAGCGTCGCCGGGTCGTCGGCGAACAGGTCCGCGATGCGGCGGGCATAGATGTCGTAGCCGGCGACGTCCTGCTGGGCGAGGCGGAACAGCCGCTCGACGTGGGCCTCCTCGCCCGGCGGCACCTCGAAATGGCGCCAGAACGCGCGTTCCTCGCTCGCCGTCACCACGCCGTCGGCCCCCGCCATCTTGGCGGAAAGCGCGATGATCGCGACGGTGAAGGCGACGGAACGGCGATGCGCGCCATCCCCCAGGATCGGCGTCAACACACGGTCCATCAGGCCGGCACCGCCGGTCCCGACCGCATGGACGAAGTCCCCGATCCGCGTCCAGATCGACATGACGCCCCATTCTCCCCGAAGGAACGACCCGCCCGCGAGGACCGGCCACGCGAGAGAGCACCACCCGAGGCCGCCATCGGCCGGCCAAGGGGACTCCTGCCCCGAATTCAACGATGTGAGCATGGTTCCGATATCGGCATCGTCTCGATCCGAAGGGAACCTGCCCGGGCCAGGCCGCAGGAACCCCTGCCGGCGGCGGCGCCCGTTCCGGCGCGTCTCAACCGTGACGCTTGAGCATAACCCGTTCAGGTCGAACCGATCCGAGCGGCAAGAATAGGCTCAAGCTTCTGAAACTGGAGCGATTCTTGTCGATCTGATGGTTCCATCAGATCGGAAAACGCTCCAGGTCACGACAGCAACGAACGGGGTCGGCGCACGGGAGAGGAACGTGGGCGGCCCGAGCCCTCAATAGACCATCGAAGCGCCGGTTTGAAGGGCCGGAGGGACACGGGCGTACATGGGATCGTCGCGCGCGGCCCCCTCCCGCCGAGGAAGGCGCCGCCTTATCGGGCGGCAGCGCGCGGGTCGGGACGGCGCGGAGAGCCGGCATTCCACCGGCTCGCTGCCGGGCTGGATCGGGATCGGACGGACCGCAGGCGCTGCACTTGAGTGCGCTTTGATGGAACAGGCATGCCCGTCGAGCCAGTGGGTCAGTCGAAGACCTGCTCGATCCTGAGCGTGACCTTGCCGGTTTCGTTCGTGAACACCACCGAGCCGTCGTCGGCGCGGTTGATCTGGTGGGCGGTGCCGACATCGCGCAGGATCGCGTTTTCCAGCGTCATCACCGGCGCGTCGCAGGCCTTGCGTGTGGTCCTCAGCGGACCGACGGTGACGGTCTGCGCGCCGGTGCCGTGAAACATGTACGGCCCCTTGAAGGTGTTGCAGCCGGCGAAGCCGGAGATCGTCGCGTCCTTGAAGGTGATCTTGAGGCCGCTGTCCTTCGGGACGGCCTTGCCGTCCACGGCGACGATGCGCCAGTTGCCATCGAGCCCGCCGCCGCCGGCCATCGCGCTTCCGGAGATCATGGCGCTGCCGCAGGCCGTCAGCGCAGCCACGGCGACGACCGCGGCAAGGCCGGACCGCCGCTGGGCGCGGCCGGTGCGCGGGGAATGGCGAAGCAGTCGGTACGTCATCTTGAACCTTCCCGAGTGTGGTCTGCCTGGGCGGGCGCCGGGGCGGCACCTCCGTGCGACGGATGTCGTCCCGATCTCAGGCGTTTTCACGGCGCGCGAACGGACGGATGATGCCACGCCCGCGCCATGATCGCGTCGCTGAAATCCCGCGCGGCCGCACGCGAGTCGCGTCGGCGGCGTGCCGGCACGGAGCTTCCGCCGCCGGTCACAAGCCTTCGATCTTCAGACCGATCCGCCGCCTCGATTCCTGCCGCCGCCCCGGATCGCCACCGTTCCGGCAGACCGCCCTTCCGTCTTCGAGCCCGTTCATGCGCATCCGCCTTCCCGTCCGCCGCCGGCCGTCGTCCGCCCTGCCCCGCCCGCGCCGCATCACCGTCGCAGGGGCGGTCCTTGCGGCGTCGGTCGCAGCCTTCTCCGCGCTGCCGGCCGCGGCCGCGCCGCCGGCCCAGTGCTGGACGCCGGAGAGCTACGCGCTTCAACCAGGCGAACGGACGCCGCGCCGGGCGACCGCGGCCGACCGCGTGAGCCAGCCGCCGCCGGCGACGCCCGGGCCGGCGGTCACGGGGCCGCTTGCCGGCGTGATCCGCCGGGTGGAGCTGCCGAAGGGCGTCAAGCTCGTGGCGCTCACCTTCGACCTCTGCGAGAC
>JAEZMP010000398.1 GCA_023442215.1 Pseudomonadota bacterium | reverse complement strand
TGAAGACGATCCATCGCGACCTCGGCCTGACCTTCGTCGCGGTGACCCACGATCAGGAAGAGGCGCTGACGCTGTCGGACCGCATCGCCGTGATGAACGGCGGCATGCTCGAGCAGTTCGACACGCCGGAGAACCTCTATCGGCGCCCGGCCACGCGCTTCGTCGCCGACTTCGTCGGTAACGCCAACCTGTTCGATGCCCGCATGGTCGCCGGCCCGGCGGCCGAGGCGGCCGGGATGCCGCTGACGGTCGCGCTCAACGAGGCCCAAGCCGGCGGACGCGCCACCGGTGCGGCCGTCGCGCTCGTGGTCCGACCCGAGACGGTTGCCGTCGGCACCGCGGCGCCGGAGGGCCACGACTGCCGCATCGCGGCGCGGGTGGAGGAGATCATGTTCTCCGGCGCGGTCCAGCAGATCGTCGGCCGGCTGTCCGACGGACGGACGATCTCCGCCCATCAGGGTGCGGCGCTGCCGGCGCCCGAGCGCGGCGCGACCGCCGTGTTCTCATGGCCGAGCCAGTCCGTCTGGCTGGTCGATGCCTGATCCCCTTCAACGGCGATAGTGTCATGCGTGAACTCGACTATGACGAACTCGAGGCGCTCGCCATCGGCGCGGGCGTGCTCGGGACCGGCGGGGGCAACCATCCGCACCTCGAGCTGATGTGCGCGCAGGCGGACTATCGCCGTGGCCGCCGCATCAGCCTGATCGATCCTCATGAGCTCCCAGACGATGCCCGCGTCGCCGTGGTCTGCATCATGGGTGCGCCGCTGGTGACGAAGGAGCGCCTGCCCGAACCGCAATCGATCTGCCGCGCCGTGCGGCGGATGGAAGCCCACACCGGCCGCCCGTTCGACGCCATCATGTCGATCGAGATCGGCGGCGAGAATGCGTTCTTCGCCATGCTGGTCGGGATGGAACTCGGCCTGCCTGTCGTCGACGCCGACACCATGGGACGCGCCTTTCCGGAAGCGCAGATGGCAAGCTTCGCCATCCGCGGCCTCGATGTCGCGCCGTTCGCCATCGCCGACATCCGCGACAACGAGGTGCTGATCGCGCGCGCCGAGTCCGCTACCCGCGTGGAACGGATCGGGCGCCGCATCGCGGTCGAGCTCGGCTCCATCGCCGGCACCTGCACGGCGCCGCGGTCCGGGGCGGAGGTGAAGGCCCACGCCATTCTCCACTCCGTCTCGCGGGCGATCGCCATCGGCCGGACGATCCAGCAGGCGAAATCGGCAGGAACGGATCCGGTCGCGGCGCTGGTCGGCGGCGCCCACGCCCGCCTCGTCTTCACCGGCAAGGTCGAGGATGTCTCGCGCCGGACCGAAGGCGGCTTCGTGCGCGGCACGGTGCGGTTCGCCGGAAGCGGCGCGCATCAGGCGCGCGAACTCGTGGTCGATTTCCAGAACGAGTTCTCCGTGGCGCGGCTCGACGGGGCGCTGGTGGCCTCCGTGCCCGACCTCATCACCGTGCTCGACGAGGAAAGCGCCGAGGCGATCGGCGCCGAGGTGATCCGCTACGGCCAGCGCGTGGCCGTGGTCGTGCTCGCGGCGGATCCGATCATGCGCAGTCCGGAAGGCCTGAAGGTCGTCGGCCCCCGGGCCTTTGGCTACGACTTCGACTACCGCCGGTTCGAGGAACTCGCGTCATGAAGCGGATCGGGATCGACGTCGGCGGAACCAACACGGATGCGGTGCTGCTCGATGGCGACCGCATCCTCCGGGCGATCAAGACGCCGACGACGGCGGACGTCACCTCAGGGGTCGGGGCGGCTCTCGCCCACGTGCTGGAAACCGCGGACGGCGTGGCGCCGGACGTGCGCGCGGTGATGGTCGGTACCACCCATTTCACCAATGCCGTGGTTGAGAGGCGGGGCCTCGCGCGCGTCGCTGTGATCCGGATCGGGCTTCCGGCGGCAGCCTCCATCGAGCCGATGGCGGACTGGCCGGAGGATCTGCGCGCGGCGGTGGCGGGACCGGTGTTCCTGCTCGCCGGCGGCCACGAGTTCGACGGCCGGCCGATCGTCGCCTTCGACCGCGACGCCATGCGCCGGGCTGCCGAGGCGATCCGCGACAGCGGCGTTACCGCCGCCGCGATCACGGCGGTGTTCTCGCCGCTCATCGCGGACTGCGAGCGGGAGGCCGCGGCCGTTCTCGCCGAGATCGCGCCGGACGTGACGGTGACCCTTTCCAGCGATCTCGGCCGCATCGGCCTGATCGAACGCGAGAATGCCACCATTCTCAACAGCGCGCTGCACGGGCTGGCGCGCCGCACCGTCGAGGCCTTCCGGCAGGCCATCGCCCGGTCGGGGCTGGCCGGTCCGCTCTATCTCACCCAGAACGACGGCACCGTGGTTCGCGCCGAGGAGGCCGAGCGCTTCCCGGTGCTGTGCTTTGCCTCCGGGCCGACCAACAGCATGCGCGGCGCGCATCTGCTGTCGGGCATCTCAGATGCCGTGGTGCTCGATGTCGGTGGCACGACGACCGACGCCGGCATGCTGCGCGCCGGGTTTCCGCGCCAGGCCAACACCCAGGTCGACATCGGCGGCGTGCGCACCTTCTTCCGCATGCCGGACGTGGTGGCGGTGGCGCTCGGGGGCGGCACCGTCGTCCGCGACGCTCCGCTCGCCGTCGGCCCGGACAGCGTGGGCTTCCGCCTGCTCGAGAAGGCGCGCGTCGCCGGCGGCGACACGCTGACGCTGACGGACATCGGCGTGCGGCTCGGTCTGCTTGAGCTCGGCGATGCGACGCGGCTCGACGACCTGTCGCCCGAACTCGTCGAGGCGGTCCGGGCGTGGATGGGCACCCGGCTCGGCGATCTCGTCGACCGGATGAAGACCAGCGCCGGCGACCTGCCGGTGATCGCGGTCGGCGGCGGCGCCTTCCTGGTGCCGGACAGCCTTCCCGGTGTCTCGAACGTCATCAAGGTCGAGAATGCGGGCGTCGCCAACGCGGTCGGCGCTGCCATGTCGCAGGTGAGCGGCGAGAGCGAACGCATCTTCTACGGCGTGCCGCGCGAAACGGCGATCGCCGAGACGCTCGCCTCGGCGCGGGACCAGGCGATCGCCGCAGGCGCCGCCGCATCGTCGCTCGCGGTGCTCGACGTCGAGGACACGCCGATGTCCTACATCCCCGGCGACCCGCTGCGCGTGCGCGTGCGCGTCATCGGCGATCTCGCGGGCTGAACCGCGCGATCTCACGTCTGCAACAACCGGAATGGACCTGCGCGCATGGCACAGTCAGCCCAACAATTCGGCAGCGACAACTATGCCGGCATGTGCCCGGAAGCCCTGGCCGCCATGGTGCGGGCGAATGAGGGCTCGTGCGTGTCCTATGGCGACGACGAGTGGACGGCGCAGGCGGCCGACGCGTTCCGCACGCTGTTCGAAACCGACTGCGAGGTATTCTTCGTCTTCAATGGCACGGCAGCCAATTCGCTGGCGCTGGCCGCGCTGTGCCAGTCGTTCCACAGCGTCATCTGCGCGTCGGCCGCCCATGTCGAGACCGACGAATGCGGCGCGCCGGAATTCTTCTCCAACGGCTCCAAGCTTCTTGTCGCGCCGCCCGGTTCCGCCAAGCTGACGCCGGAGATGATCCGCGGCCTCGCCACCAGCCGCGCCGATATCCACTTCCCGAAGCCCCGGGTGGTGACGATCACCCAGCCGACCGAAACGGGGCAGGTCTACAGCCTCGACGAGATCGAAGCGATCGCGGCGATCTGCCGGGAACTCGGGCTCAAGCTGCACATGGACGGCGCCCGGTTCGCCCATGCCTGCGCGAGCCTCGGCTGCTCGCCGGCGGAGATGACCTGGAAGGCCGGCGTCGACGTGCTGTGCTTCGGCGGGACCAAGAACGGGATGGCCGTCGGCGAGGCGGTGATCTTCTTCGACCGCTCGCTCGCGGCCGATTTCGACTATCGCTGCAAGCAGGCCGGCCAGCTCGCCTCGAAGATGCGGTTTCTGTCCGCCCCGTGGATCGGGCTGCTCGAAAGCGGTGCATGGCTCAGCAATGCGCGGCACGGCAACGCCTGTGCCACGCGCCTTGCCGGTGCCATCGCCGGCATAGCCGGGGTGGAGCTGCTGTTTCCCGTGCAGGCGAACTCGGTGTTCATCAAGGCGCCGCAGGCCCTTCTGGACGATCTGCGCCGGCGGGGCTGGCGCTTCTACACCTTCATCGGCGGCGGGGCGCGCTTCATGTTCGCCTGGGATGCGGAGCCGGAGCGCGTTCAGGAACTCGCCGCGGATATCGCCGATGCCGCGCGCCCCTTAAGCACCGCCGCGGCGTGAAACGCTGCCGGTCGGCGGGAAAGCGCTCTAAAGCCGCTCGAGCTGCCTGACGAGCGCCATCAGGCGGAAATCCTCTCCGCGCCTGCCGGTGAACTGAAGCCCGATCGGCAACCCGCCGGCTCGCGCGCAGGGAACGGAAACGCTCGGTGCGCCGGTCAGATTGCCGTGCGTCAGCATCAGGATCTCGTCGTCGCCCTCGGCGCTCAGCGCCGGGTCGGTGTCTGGAGCGACGAAGGGAACCGTCGGGCCCACGATGGCGTCGACCGTCTCGAACACGGCATCGAGTTCCGCCGTCCAGATGCGCTGCCGGGATTTGGCGTCCACATAGCGCAGCGCCGGCAAGCTCATTCCAGCGCGGATCTGCTCGGCGGTGCCAGCGGCGTAGCCCTCCGCGGCATCCTCGAAGGTTCGGGCATGGACCTGCGCCGCCTCCGGCAGCAGGATGTCGAGCAGCGCCGTGGCCATCGCGCCTGGCGGGGGAAGCTCGATCCGCACGATCGTCACGCCGGCCGTCTCGAAGCGGCAGAGAGCCGCCGCGATGCACAAACGCACCTCGCGGGTGAGGGCCGGGTTGTCCCACTGGTTCAATGCGACGCCGAGGCGGATGCCCTCGGGACGGACGACCGGCGGCGATGCCGGCGCCGACGCCGCCAGTGCGCGCAGCGCAAGTTCCACATCCTCGCCGCTGCGGCCGAGAATGCCGAGATGGTCGAGGCTCGGGGACAGCGGATAGACGCCGTCGAGCGGCAGCAACCCGTAGCTCGGCTTCAAACCGACGACACCGCAATAGGCTGCCGGCGCCCTGACCGAGCCGCCGGTATCGGTGCCGAGCGCCAGCGGCACGATGCCGGCCGCCACCGCGGCCGCTGAGCCGCCGCTGGAGCCGCCGGCGGTGCGCGACGGATCGGACGGGTTGTTGGTCTGGCCGAAATCGGGGTGGACGATCCCGTACGCGAATTCCAGGAGATTGGTCTTGCCGAACAGGATGGCGCCGGCCTCGCGCAGACGCTGCACGCAGGCGGCATCCTTCGTGGCGATGCGCGGCGGAAGTGCTCTGGTCGCACAGGTGGTCGCGACGCCGGCAACGTCGATGATGTCCTTGATGGCGACGGGAATTCCGTGCAGAGGGCCGCGATCATGCCCCGCGGCAAGTTCGGCCGTGGCGCATTCCGCCTGTTCGACGACGAGATCGGTCATCGGGTCGATGAAGGCGTTGAGCTTCGGCTCCCACTCCCGCAGCCGTTCCATCGCGCGGCGACAGACATCGGCGGGTGTGAAGCGCCCGGAACGATAGCCCTCTGCCAGGGACCGGACCGACAGAAAGGCGGTATCGTCGACCATGGCAGGCGGCTCCAGCTGGCGTTGTTCTGCGACTATGAACGGGCGCCACGCGGCCGGACAATGATGGCTGCGGTCACCAGCATCGACGCTGCCGCGGGAGGGTATACGCGCCGGGTCGTGCACGCTTCAAGACAGACGGTGCTCCTGCCGCCGGAGAGAGCGTCCGCGATGCCGTGCGGGCCGCCTCACGCCTGCGTCTGGCGGGGAGCGTCGGTGCGGAGATGATCGAGCACCAGCGTGCGCATGTGGGAGATGGCGGCGGAATAATCGAACGTCGGGAACATGACGTTGCGGAACAGGACACCGTCGAGGAACGTCGAGATGAAGGTCGCCGCCTCCGTCGGGTCCACCGGACGGAAGATGCCCTTTGCAACGCCGGTGCGGATCGCGCGGCTGAGAACGACCGATTCCTTGTCGTAGAATTTGCGGATGGCCTTGTCGACCTGCAGCGTGCGGCTCGACGTGCAGGCGTAATCGAGGCTGATCTTCGCAAGTTTCTGAAGCATCACGAACTGGACGATATGAATCTCGATCCAGGCGGCGATGATGTTTTCAGGCGAATCCGCGCGCCCCGTGACCGACTCGAACTTGGCGAACGCCTCCTCGACGGCAGAGTTCACGACATCGAGGAACAGCTGCTCCTTGCTGCCGAAATAATAGTAGATCAGCGAGGGATTGACGCCGGTGGCTCCGGATATGTCCTTGATGGTGACGGTCGAATAGTTCTGGCTGGCGAACAGGTCGAGCGCGATTTTCCGAAGCGCCTCGGCGACGCCGGTGCGCTCGGCATTGGGATGCAGTTCGACGGTCTTGCGCGGCTTGCGCGGTGCTTTGACGGCGGGAGCCTTGGCAGCGGGAGGCATCTTGGCCGCGGCTCTCGCCACGGGCGACGCCTTGGCCAACGATGGCGGCGCCTCGGCCGCCACTGCTTCGGCAGGCGGCATGGCCAGCTTGGCAGGGGTTTTCCGTGGCCGCGCGCGTGCGGAAGTCGTCGTCATCGGCTCGTGTTCCTGCTGCCGCCGCGGCGGGTCTTGAATGTCTGCTTACCGGCTTGCCGTCCCGTGGGGGCCGCTCGCGCGGCCGCGAGCCGACACCAGCGCCGGACGGCGCCGCGTCTGTCCTGGCCCGCCATATCCCCCGATATCAGCACCGCATTCACCCCGCGACCCTCGCCAGCATCGCAGACATAGCCGCGCGCGTCGCCATGAATTCGATGCCTTTCCTCAGCTCGCGGAGCGATGAGGGGGAGGCCGCCGCGGCGCCATGCGTAACGGGTCGGACGGGAGACCGTCCCTCGATTCGGGTCATGATTTGATCAATCAATTAAATGACGACGCGTCAAGCGTGATCCGATCGCATCCCTCATGATCCACCGCGATGTCACCGGATGGAAACACGGAGAAGGTCCGTATCGTCTTCAATACCAGCACGATAAGGTGGCAGGGTCGCCAGCTGCGGCTTTCACCGGCAGGCGGAGAGGGCATGAGAAGGAAGCCTCCGGGCGCACGGGCGGGTCACTTCAATCAATTAATTGAACGATCGATTGACAAAGAAGTCGCGAGCGGGAAATCTGGGGTCTCCCAAGGTCCGCCTCGCGATCCCCAAGCTCACCCTCTATTCCGTCCCAAGCCGGGCCAGGTCTGGTTGATCTCGGCGGGTCGCCCCTGGCTTTTTGGGGCATCGCCGGACGCCACCGGAGTCGGGCAGTCCGGCCGGACCGGCACGGATGCTGCCGCATGGAGAATTCTATGGACGACGTCGTCATTGTCGGAAGCGGGCACGCGGGCTTTCAGTTCGCATCCGCGTTGCGGCAGCAGGGACGCGATGGCCGCATCGTCCTCATCGGCGACGAGCCGCATCTGCCCTACCAGCGTCCGCCCCTCTCCAAAGACTATCTGAAGGGGCCGATGCTGCCGGAGGACCTGCGATTCTGGTCGGAGAAGCAGTTTTCCGACAAGGCCATCGAACGCGTCGCCGGAACCCGTGTGACGGCAATCGACCGGCGGGGCGGCGCCGTCGTCCTCGCGGACGGAAGCCGCGTCGGCTTCGGCCATCTCGTGCTCGCCACCGGCACCCGCAACCGGGTGCTGTCGCTGCCCGGAAGCGATCTCGACGGCATTCTGGGCCTGCGCACCGTCGATGATGCGGCCGCCATCCGGGCCGGTCTCGAACAGGCGCAGTGCGTCGTCGTGATCGGCGGCGGCTTCATCGGCCTCGAAATCGCCGCCACGGTGGCCTTGAGCGGCCGGCCGGTGACGGTCGTCGAGACCACCGGCCGGGTGATGGGGCGCGCCGTCTGCGAGGCGGTGTCGCGCCACCACGAGCGGGTGCTCGCCGCGCTCGGCGTGGCGTTCCGCTTCCATGCCGGCGTGGCGCGCTGCCTTGGTGACGACGGGCGGGTACGCGCCGTCGAACTGGCGGACGGAGACGTGCTCGCCGCCGATCTCGTCATCGTCGGCATCGGGGTGGTTCCGAACGACGATCTGGCCGCCGCCGCCGGTCTTGCGGTCGACGACGGCGTCCTGGTCGATGCCGGGCTCGCGACCGCCGATCCGCGCGTCTTCGCCATCGGCGACTGCGCGCGCCATCCGAGCCT
>JAEZMP010000390.1 GCA_023442215.1 Pseudomonadota bacterium | reverse complement strand
GGCGACGGCGCGGCCGCGATGCGTTACACCGAGGCCCGCCTGACCGATGTCGGCGCGCGGCTCCTGGAAGGCATCGACGAGGACGCGGTCGATTTCCGCGACACCTATGACGGCTCCGAGGATGAGCCGATCGTGCTGCCGGGCGCGTTCCCGAACCTGCTCGCCAACGGCTCGTCTGGCATCGCCGTCGGCATGGCGACCTCGATCCCGCCGCACAACGTGGCCGAACTGGCCGACGCCGCGCTGCACATCATCGCCCATCCCGATGTCGAGCCCGACCGCCTGCTCGCCTTCGTGCAGGGACCGGATTTCCCGACCGGCGGCATCGTCATCGACGACCCGGCGGTGATCCGCGAGGCCTATCGCACCGGGCGCGGCGGCTTCCGGGTGCGTGCGCGCTGGCAGGTGGAGGATCTCGGCCGCGGGACGTGGCAGGTCGTGATCACCGAGATCCCCTACCAGGTGCAGAAGGGACGGCTCGTCGAGCGCATCGCCGAGCTTCTGGAGAACAAGAAGCTGCCGCTGCTCGGCGACGTGCGCGACGAATCGGCCGACGACGTCCGCCTCGTGCTGGAGCCGAGGGTGCGCACGGTCGATCCCGTGCTGATGATGGAATCGCTGTTCAAGCTGACCGATCTGGAAAGCCGGATCTCGCTGAACATGAACGTGCTGGTGCGCGGGCAGGTGCCGGCGGTCATCGGGCTGAAGGAGGCGCTGCGCCACTGGCTCGACCATCGCCAGGAAGTGCTGGTACGGCGCGCGCGCCACCGCCTCGGCAAGGTTTCCCACCGCCTCGAGGTGCTGGACGGCTTCCTCGTCGTCTATCTCGATCTCGACCGCGTCATCCGCATCATCCGCGAGGCCGACGAGCCGAAGCCGGAACTGATCGCCGCCTTCAGCCTGACCGACGTGCAGGCCGAGGCGATCCTCAACATGCGCCTGCGCAGCCTGCGGCGCCTGGAGGAGATGGAGATCCGCAAGGAACACACCTCGCTGACCGCCGAGAAGGCGGAACTCGAGGGGCTGATCGCCGACGAGGCCGCGCAGTGGAAGCGCGTCGGCGAGGAAGTCGCGGAGCTGAGGAAGGTCTACGGGCCCGAGACGGCGCTCGGCAAGCGCCGCACGAGCTTCGCCGCCGCGCCGGACGCGCCTGCCGTCGACGTGATGGAGGCGATGATCGAGCGCGAGCCGATCACGGTGGTCGTTTCCGCGCTCGGGTGGATTCGCGCGCTGAAGGGGCACGTGCAGGACCTTTCCGGCCTGACCTTCAAGCAGGGCGACGAACTGCGCTGGGCGATGCGCGGCGAGACGGTGGACAAGCTTCTGGTGATGTCGACCACCGGCAAGGTCTACGCGCTCGGCTGCGACAAGCTGCCGGGCGGGCGCGGCCACGGCGAGCCGGTGAAGCTGATGGTGGACATGGACCAGGGCGCGGAGATCGCCGCGCTGAAGCTGTTCCGCGCCGGCGGCAAGGTGCTGGTGTCCTCCAAGGAAGGCCGCGGCTTCGTGGTGGCGGAGGACGACATTCTCGCCAACACCCGGAAGGGCAAGCAGGTGCTGAATGTCGATGCCGCGAACCCGGCGATGGTGATGGTGCCGGCCGACGGCGACATGGTGGCGATCATCGGCGAGAACCGGCGGATGCTGGTGTTCCCGCTGTCGCAGGTGCCGGAGATGAGCCGCGGACGCGGCGTGCGCCTGCAGCGCTACAAGGACGGCGGCCTTTCGGACATCCGGGTGTTCTCGTCCGAGGCGGGGCTCAGCTGGACCGACAGTTCCGGCCGCACCTACACGCGCTCGGTCGCGGACCTCAAGGACTGGATCGCCGACCGCGCGACCGTCGGGCGCATGCCGCCCACCGGCTTCCCGCGCTCCAACCGCTTCGACGGATAGGGCGGTCGCCGACCGGATCGAATGAGAAAAGGGGCCGCCGCGGCCCCTTTTCGTTTGCGGTGCGTGCCGAAGCGGTGGTCAGGACGCCTTGCGCTTCTCGGTCAGCTCGTGCAGTTCGCGGTCGACGAAATAGAGCGCCTGCGGGCCGTCACCGACGAGTTCGATGCGGTCGAGGATGGAGCGGAACAGCGCCTCCTCCTCGTGCTGCTCGTTGACGAACCACTGCAGGAACGCGAACACCTCGTGGTCGTGCTCGGCCTGCGCCAGCTCGACGCCCTCGTTGATGATCTTCGTGACCTTGACCTCGTGGGCCGCGATCTCGCGGAACAGGCCGGTGACGTCGTTCACCCGGTAGACCGGCTTCTCGATGGCATCGATGGTGATCCGCGCGTCGTTGTCGTCGAGGAACTCGAACGTCTTCATGGCGTGGCCAAGCTCTTCCCTGGCATGGTGGAGCAGGAATTCGAGCACGCCATCCAGATTCTTCTCCGACGCCCAGGCGGCGGCCGCGAGATAGTTCTGGTGTGCCTGGAGGTCGGCGTTGAGGAGCCGGTTGAGCGCCGTTACCAGGGTGTCGCTCGTCATGATGTGGTCTGCTTTCTCTGAAGGGCGGGCCGGCCGGCGCGTTCGGCGGGCCGGCGATCCCCTATGGCGGACATGGCACGACCGCGCGGCCCGGATGACCGGGCGCGTGACGTGCGTGCTGTGAACTATATGTCTACGTTCGATTGTCTTCGTGAGCGCGTGCCCGAAATATTTTGGCCTCGGATTCGCAGTCTTGAATGATTCAAGGTGACGGCAGATCACTGCTGTCTCGCGCAGAATATGAATC
>JAEZMP010000362.1 GCA_023442215.1 Pseudomonadota bacterium | reverse complement strand
CGCAGCGCGGCGTCGAGATTGGAGAACGGCTCGTCGAACAGGAAAACCTTCGGCTCGCGCACCAGCGCGCGGCCAATGGCGACGCGCTGCTGCTGGCCGCCGGAAAGCTGCGCCGGCAGCCGCTCCATCACATGGCCGAGTTCGAGCGCGGCGGCGACCGCCTCGACCCGCCGGCGGATGTCGTCGCGCGGCACCTTCCGCATCTTCAGCGTGAAGCCGATATTCTCGGCCACCGTCATGTGCGGATAGAGCGCGTAGTTCTGGAACACCATGGCGACGTCGCGGTCGACCGGCGACAGGTCGTTGACGCGGCGCCCATGCAACAGGATCTCGCCGGCAGAGGCGTCCTCCAGCCCGGCCACCATGTTGAGCGTCGTCGTCTTGCCGCAGCCGGACGAGCCGAGCAGCGTGACGAATTCGCCCTGGTCGACCGCCAGTTCGATGTCGTGGCAGACCTGCACGGCGCCGAACGCCTTGGAAACCCGGCGAAGCTCGATGGCCGGAGCGGAACTCTGCGACACGCGGTTCATCCTTTCATCATGCCGTCTGCGAAGCCGCGCACGATCTGGTCGCGGAACACGATGGCGAGCAGGATCACGGGGGCGACGCTGATCACGGCCGCGGCCATCATCTGGCCGAACACGGTCTGGTACTGGCCGGCGAAGGCCGAGATCACGAGCGGCACGGTCTGGGCCGATTGCCGCGTCAGGATCAGCGCGAAGAAGAACTCGTTCCAGGCCTCGACGAACGCGAACACCGCGGCCGCGCCGAGGGGCGGGATCGAGATCGGCAGCACGATGTGCCGGAAGGTGGCGAAGATGCCGGCGCCGTCGATGGCCGCCGCCCGCTCGATGCCCGGCGGAATGCCGAGGAAGAACCCGCGCAGGATCCAGATCACGATCGGCAGGTTGAACGAGAGATAGACGGTGCCGAGCGCCAGCACGTTGTCGATCAGGCCGAGGCGGCTGATGACGAGGAACAGCGGAATGGCGATGGCGATGCCCGGCAGCATCTGCGTGGCGAGGATCAGGAACGACAGCGCGTTGGCCCTGGGCACCGAAAGCCGGGCGAGGGCGTAGGCGGCGGGCGCGCCGAGCGCCAGCGAGACCGCCGTCGAGAACACCGACACGATCAGCGAATTGAGGATGCCGTGGCCGAGGGCGGCGGCGGATCCGAACACGGTCGCGAAGTTCGACAGCGTGAAATGCGCGGGCGACAGGTCCGGCGGCTGGGCGATCAGCGCGCTCTGGTCGAGCACGCTCGACAGCACCAGCCACAGCACCGGCGCGGCCGACCACACCACGAACACGGCGAGGCCTGCGGTGACGGCGAGACTGAGCGCCGGGCCGCCCCGGCGATAGCGGGCGTAGCTCATCGGCCGGCTCCCGGACGGCGCGGCCGCATCAGCCGGATATAGAGCGCGGCGAGCAGCAGCGTGAGGATGAAGACGATGTTGGCGATGGCCGCGCCATAGCCGATGTCGAGGAAGTTGAAGGTCACGCGGTAGGCGAGGAAGTTCATCAGCACGGTCGCATCCGCCGGCCCGCCGCGCGTCAGCACGAACACGATGTCGAACACCCGGAGCGACCAGATGGTCTGGAGCACGACCGCGATGGCGATGGCGCTGCGGATCGAGGGCAGGGTGATGTGCACGAACCCCTGCCAGCGGTTCGCCCCGTCCATGTAGGCGGCGCGGTAGAGGATCGACGGCACCCGCTGCAACCCGGCCAGCATCAGCAGCGCCACGAACGGCACCGACTTCCAGACGTCGACCAGCAGCAGGAAATTGAGCGCCGAGGCCGGACTGCCGAGCCAGACCTGATTGTAGCTGATGAGCCCGAGCGACTTCAGCAGCCCGTTCAGCACGCCGTAATTGGCGTTGAGGATCCACTTCCACAGCACCGCGTTCGCGACCGGCGCGATCGCCCAGGGCACCACCAGCAGAATGCGGAACGCCCCGAACCGGCCCAGCGGATGGTTGAGGAGCACGGCGATGCCGAGCCCGATGGCGACGACGAGCACCACCTCCGCCAGCGAGAAATAGAGCGTGTTGGCGACCGCGCGGCGGAAGGCCTCGTCGCCGAGAAGGCGCTCGAAATTGCCGAGGCCGATGAAGCTGCGGCTGATCTCGCCGGCGCTGAGCTGCACCTTCTGGGTGGCGAGCAGCACCGATTCCACGATGGGATAGCCGAGGATCGCCGCCAGCACCACGAGCGCCGGCGCGACGAAGAGAAGGCCGACGACGCGCCGGCGCTGTTCGAAGGTGGCGGTTGCAGCCATCTGGTACGCCTTGAAAGGGTTCCCGCCTCGCGACACGCGAGGGGCGTTCGCGCCGCACGACGCGCGGCGGCCCAGCCTCCGGGATCACCGGAATCCGTGACATCGGGGCGGCGCCCCGCGGCATATCCCGCCCGGATCGAAGCGATCCCGATCACGGGGATATGCCCGGCCACCTGAATCCGGCGTGGATGCCTGCCGGCCGCACAGGTGAGTGCGGTCGGAAGCCACGCCGGTCAGGGGCCGCGCGGCGCCCCGGCTCAGCCGCGCCGCTTCACGATTGCCGCGACCTGGTCGGAGGCGTCGGCCATCGCCTGCTTGGCGGTCTTCTGGCCCTGCAGCGCCTTCTGCACCTCGGTGCCGACCGCCTGCGTCACCTGGTTGAAGTCCGGCGTGACGAAGCTGTTGTAGGGGTGCTTGGCCTGCTCCAGCACGACGGCGGCGTTGGGCAGCTTCTCCTGCACTTCCTTGTCCGCCAGCACCGAGAGGCGGATCGGCAGCCAGCCGGTGTCGAGCGCCTGGCGCTTCTGCACGTCGGCATCCAGATAGAACTCGACGAGGCTCTTGGCGAGCTCGGGGTGCTTGCTGTCCTTGCCGATGGTCCAGGCGTCGGTGCCGTCGATGGAGGCGCTGCCGGCCGGGCCGGCGGGCAGGATGGCGCTCGCCAGCTTGCCGACGACCTGCGACTGCTTCGGGTCCTGCCCGGCGTTCCACATGAACGGCCAGTTCATCATCATCGAGGCGCGGCCGGCGAGCAGCACGTTGGTGGCGTCGTTGATGCCGACATAGGAGATCGACCCCGGATCGGTGCCGGCCGCCATCAGGTCCATCATCATCTGCAGCGCGTCGATGCCGGCGTCGCCGTTGAAGACGGGCATGCCGTCCTCGCCGTACATCTTGCCGCCGGCCTGCTGCAGGAACACCATCCAGTAGCTCGCCGTGCCGCCGATGCCGGCCGGATCGCCGTAGTTCGCCACGAAGCCGAAGCGCCCGTCGCGCGTCAGCTCCTTGGTGGCCTTCTTCATCTCGTCCCAGGTCTTGGGCGCCTCGCTGAAGCCGATCTCGGCCAGATGCTCCTTGTTGTAGAACAGCGTGAGCAGCGACAGGGTGAACACCGCGCCATAGCGCTTGCCGTCCCACGTCACCGTCTCGAAGCTTGATTTCGGCATGTCGTCGACGAGCGATTTCGGCAGGCTGTCCGCGAAGGGCGTCAGGAAGCCGGCGAATTCCGGCACCCAGCCGCACATGTACATCACGTCCCACGGCGCCGAGCCCGAGGCGAACGCGGTCGCCATGCGGTCGTGAAGCTGCGGCCAGGCCAGCAGGTCGTAGGTCACCTCGGCACCGTTCGCCTTCTTCCAGGCGTCGAACGCGGCCTCGGCGAACTTCGCGGCGCCGGGAGGGGCCGGATCGGGCGGGAGCGGGCCGAACACGCTGAGACTGGCTTCGGCCGCCGCGGCGCTGCCACCGAGGAGGGTGAGCGGCGGCAGCGCCGCGAGCGCTCCCGCGCCCGCCATGCCTTTCAGCATGCCGCGGCGGGAGGGATGGAATCCGAACGGAAAGCGGTTGGACATCGGTGGACCCCTTCTGGCTTTTTCATTAGAGCCTTTCGGGCAGAGTGACGGGGGTGGCGGACCCTGTCAATAATTAATCCGTCATTCTGACTTATTAATTCCGCGGGGATTTCCGGTGCTGCAAGCCACGAATGTCGTCAAGGCGAAGCTCATCAACGTCTGGGTGGTGTTCGAAGCCATTCGCATCCACGGCCCGGTGCCGCGCACCGGCATCGCCGAGATCACCGGGCTGTCGAAACAGGCGACGTCGGACCTCGTCGACGAGCTTCTGACGCTCGGCTTCGTGCGCGAGGAGAAGGCGGCCGAGCGGCGCGTGGGCAAGCCGCCGAAGCCGATCGCGATCAACCCGGACGGCGCGTTCACCATCGGCTTCCACGTCGATTACGGCCGGCTGACCGCCATCGTGATGAATCTCGGCGGCGACGTGCTGATGTCGCAGACCCGGCCCCTCGGCGAGGTGCGCGCCCCCGCGGTCGCCGAAATCCTCACCGAAACCGCCGCCCGCATCCTGCGCGAGGCGGCGGGCGAGCCGCTGCGGCTCGATCCCGCCCGCTTTCTCGGCGTCGGCCTCGCCACCGCCGGCCCGTTCGCGGTGAAGGGCATCAATCCGCCGCGCCTGCCGGGCTGGGACGGCGCGGAACTCGTCCGCCTGCTGCGCGCCTCGTCCGGCCTGCCGGTGTCGCTCGCCAACGACGGCCAGTGCGCGGTCACGGCGGAATCGCGCTTCGGCGAGGCCGCGCGCAAGCTCAAGAACTTCGTCTATGTCTATCTCGGCAACGGCCTAGGCACCGGCATCATGCTCGAAGGTGCGGCGTTCGGCGGGGCCAACGGCAATGCCGGCGAGTTCGGCCACATGATCTCGGTGCCGGGCGGCCAGCCCTGCATCTGCGGCAAGCGCGGCTGCCTCGAAACCTATGTGTCGATGGATTCGCTGAGCCGCTTCCTCGCCGCCCGCGGTGTCGCCCCGGGCGATGCGCTCGCGTTCGAAAGCCGGTTTTCCGCCGACCATCCCGCGGTCGCCGCCTGGATCGAGGAGGCGGTGGAGCCGCTGCGCATCGGGCTCAACACGCTCGAGAACCTGTTCGATCCAGAAACCGTGATGTTCGGTGGCGACGCACCGTCCTGGCTGATCGAGGCGCTGATCGCGCGCGTGCCGCCGCTCTATCCCTCCATCGCCCGCACCGAGCGCGAGGTGCCGCGCCTGATGAAGGCCGACCTCGGCGCCGACGCCGTCGCCCGCGGCGCCGCCATCCTGCCGCTGCTCGCCATGCTCAACCCGCAATACGGCCAGCTCAACGCCTTCGCCGCCCGCGAGGCCGGGTGAAGGACCGCAACGTCGCCGTCACCCACCGGCCTCGCCGTCCCCGCGATCCACGCCTCCGCGCGGGAGGCGACGACAGGTCGCCGTCGCGCCCGAAATCCTGACCGAGTTTCGATCCACGCCTCCGCGCGGGAGGCGACGGTGGCCGAGTTGCAGTCGCAGTTCGTGACCCTGTTTCGATCCACGCCTCCGCGCGGGAGGCGACCTTGGCGGACCCGACGGCGCTCGTCCAACGGATGTTTCGATCCACGCCTCCGCGCGGGAGGCGACGTGACGCCGAGGCATCGGGCGATCTCGCGCAAAAGGTTTCGATCCACGCCTCCGTGCGGGAGGCGACGCCGGCACGGAGACAGATCGGTATCAGCTGTTCCTGTTTCGATCCACGCCTCCGCGCGGGAGGCGACCCGGTAAGGCGCGACCCGAGCCATTGGGCGATGCCGTTTCGATCCACGCCTCCGCGCGGGAGGCGACGTTCGACGGTGGCGGTGAAGATCACGTCCTCGTCGTTTCGATCCACGCCTCCGCGCGGGAGGCGACTCGCGAAAATCCAGGTGTCGCGGCCGCGATCCGTGTTTCGATCCACGCCTCCGCGCGGGAGGCGACCGAGCGGGCCGATGCGGCACCGTCTTGATGTGATGTTTCGATCCACGCCTCCACGCGGGAGGCGACACCGCGCTGGCCGGGACAGCGTCGAGACCGGCTCGTTTCGATCCACGCCTCCGCGCGGGAGGCGACTGTGCCTGCGCGACACGAGCGAGCACGTCGGGATGTTTCGATCCACGCCTCCGCGCGGGAAGCGACCGGTTCCCGACGTCATCGATGCCTATGTGACCGAGTTTCGATCCACGCCTCCGCGCGGGAGGCTACACCGGCAGCGTAGCAGATTGGGAAGGCGGGAGAAATTCGCCTCTCCGCGCGAACCGCGCGCGGAGAGCGGCCTTCGTGGGCCGGCGAAAGGCGGCGTGATGCCTCGTCCCGTGGAAAATCAATCGCTTGAGACGTGCGCGAACCGGCCGGGGAAATCGTGCGAGCTTGGGGTTCGCGCTGGAAGGCGCCGCCCCGTGGCAGGCGCATCCGCCCGGGCGGCCCGCCGGCGGCACCGTCCGGCACGCGCGGCGACATCCGCCGGCCGGCCTCACACGCTGGCCGCGTGCCGGTC
>JAEZMP010000286.1 GCA_023442215.1 Pseudomonadota bacterium | reverse complement strand
GCGGCGGGGCGTTCGCCAGCGCGTTCCAGGTCTCCGGCGTGCCGATCGCCCGCGACACCGCGCTCCTCGGCGCCGGTCTCGACTACGACTTCACCGACAAGGTCTCCGCCAGCCTCTCCTACAACGGACAGTTCGCCTCCGGCGTCTCCGACAACGCCTTCAAGGGAACCCTCAACATCAGGTTCTGACGCGCCCGAGCGCAGCGGCTCAGGCCGCGAGGGGTGGGTGGAAGACGGGGTGCTGCGAGCGGCCCTCCGCATCGAACAGATGCAGGTTGCCGGGCAGGGCGGAGAGTTTCAGCGACTGGCCGCGCTCGATCCGGGCGCTGCCGGGCAGCTTGGCGATGACGGGCTCACCTTCCCGGCCGATATCGAGATAGACGAGCTGGACCTCGCCGAGTTGCTCGATGAAGTCGACGACGCCCTCGAACAGCGGCGTTTCGCCTTCGCTGATGAAGAGGTCCTCGGGCCGCACGCCGACGCGGACCGGAACTCCCGTCGTCGCGGACGGCATTGAAATCGGCACGACCGTGTCGGGGCCGCTGGCATGGGCGACGGTCGTGGTCGCGCCCGTGGCCTTCACCGTGGCCGGCAGGATGTTCATGGCCGGCGAGCCGATGAAGCGCGCCACGAACAGGTTCGCGGGCGTCCGGTAGAGTTCCATCGGCGTGCCGACCTGCTCGATGCGACCGTCCTTCAGCACCACGATGCGGTCGGCGAGGGTCATAGCCTCGACCTGATCGTGGGTGACATAGATCATCGTGGTCTGCGGCATCGATTGCTTGAGCTTTGCGATCTCGATGCGTGTCGCGACGCGCAGCGCGGCGTCGAGGTTCGACAACGGCTCGTCGAACAGGAAGACCTTGGGATTGCGCACGATGGCGCGGCCGATGGCGACGCGCTGGCGCTGCCCGCCGGACAGCGCCTTCGGAACGCGGTCGAGATAGGGCGTCAGTTGCAGGATGTCGGCCGCCTGTCGCACCCGGCGATCGATCTCGGCCTTGCTCTCCCGGGCGATCTTCATGCCGAACGCCATGTTCTCGTAGACCGTCATGTGCGGATAGAGCGCATAGGACTGGAACACCATGGCGATGCCCCGCCGCGAGGGCGGCACGTCGTTCATCCGCGCGCCGTCGATGCGGAACTCGCCCGACGTGATGTCCTCCAGCCCGGCGATCGCGCGCAACAGCGTGGACTTGCCGCAGCCCGACGGGCCGACGAACACTATCAGCTCGCCCGATGCGATGGTCAGGTCGATGCCGTGAAGGATATCGAGGCTGCCGTAGGACTTGCGGACGTTCCGGAGCGTGAGGTCGGCCATCGTGTCGTTCCACCTTCGAGGGGCAGCGGGGAGGGGGCGGGATGACGGGCGGGGTCAGTGCTCGCCACTGCCCGGCATCAGGCGCAGCACGGCCCGCGTCAGCGGCCCCGCCCGAAGATTGCGGATCTCGGCTTCGTTCCTGCGGCTGACCGCGCTGCGGACGAGCTTCGCGCCGAGATAGCGGAAGGGCTCCGGCGGCAGGCTCTTGCGACGGGAGAGACCGACGAGGCCGCTCTCGCTCCAGCGATCCTTCCGCTCCAGAACCAGGCTGGCGAGGATGCGCCCGCCGATGGGTGTCTGGGCGATGCCGGTGCCGTTGAACCCCATGGCGAAGAAGATGTTCGGGTGACCGGCAAGATGGTCGAACACCGGAATATGCTCGGGAACGCAATCGATGGGCCCGGCCCAGTCATATTCGACCGGCACGCCGCGCAGCGCCGGATAGACCCGGTGCAGTTCGCGCAGGTTGTGGTGGCCTCGGTCGGGACTGCGATTGAATGCCTGTCCGAAATCGCCCCGGAAGGCGATGTTGCCGCCGCCCCGGCCGAAGATCACTCGCCCGCCCGGGGTGCGCTGGTAATAGAGCACATGGCTCTGGGAATCGCAGATCGAGGCGCCGTCGCGCCAGCCGATGCGGTCGAGCGTCTCCGGCACCGGTGCGGTCGCGATCACCTGACTGCCGACGACGTAGAGGTGACGGCGCAGTTCGGGCAGCGCGGAAAGCCAGGCATTGGCGGCGAGCACGACCTTCTCCGCGCGAACCTCGCCGCGCGCCGTGCGCACCGTGCAGGTCCTGCCGGGAATGACGGCGGTCACGGGGCTGCGCTCTTGGATGGTCACGCCCCGGGCGAGTGCGAGCGCGCGCAGCCCGGCGGCGAGCTTGGCCGGATGGACCGTGCCCGCGTTCGGCTCGACGATGCCGGCGTAGGAGGCGGAGGAGCCGGTTCGGCGTTCGATTTCGTCGGCCGACAGCACCTTGAAGCGGTCTTCGCCGGCGGCTTCGGTCATGGCGAGCGCGCGTGACCACGCGCCTTCTTGGGCGATGGAACTTGCCGTCCAGAGCCAGCCGTCAAGCCGGAGATCCATGTCGATGGTGCCGGTGCGCTGCAGCTCGGCAAGTTCGGCGATCGCATCGACCGTGTCGGCACAAAGCCGGCGGGCTTCGTCGGTGCCGACGACACGGCTGATCAGGTCGAGTTCCGCGAACCAGGAATGCACCTGCCCGCCGTTACGACCGGACGCGCCGGAGCCGCAGAGGTCGGCCTCGATCACCGTGACGCGGGTTTCGGGAGCGAGCTCCCGGATACGCAGCGCCGTCCAGAGGCCGGCATAGCCGCCGCCGACGATGGCAACGTCGGCGACGGCGGCACCCTGCAGCGGCGGCGTCGCAGCCTCGGCACCGATATCCTGCAGCCAGAACGAGCGGTCGCCGGGGGCGGCGACGACGGGCTGGCGCATGTGAAATGTCGACATCACCGGTCTCCGTGCGCGAGGGCGACCACGGACGCATATTTCCGCGGCAACCAGTCGGGGATCGGCCGGGGCGCCTGCGGGAAGCCGCCGCGGTGCGTACAGGTTTCGGCGGCGGCGACCGACGCCATGCGCAGGGCTTCGTCCGCGGGACGCCGCTGGCAGCAGAACGCTGTCAGGAACGTGGCGATGAAGCTGTCGCCGGCACCGCAGGTATCCACCACCTCCGTCGGCGTCGCCGGCGCATGGTGGAGCGTGCCGCCATCGTCCAGCCAGGCGCCGCGCCTGCCGCAGGTCAGCACCACACGGCCCGCTCCGGCGGCCCGGAACGTCTCGAACACGGGCTCCACCGGCACGTCGGGATCATCCGGGCCGGAGGCGAACACCAGCGGCACGCCGGCGAGCGGCAGGTTGAAGTGGGCCGTCGACACATCGACGCTGAAGGCCACGCCGCCGGAAACGAGACGGCGGACGAGATCGGCATTGGCGTTGGTGCCGAGGTGGACCCAGTCCGCTTCCGAGGCAGCAGCGTAGCGGTCCGGCGTCGGCATGTAGTTCTCGCCGACGCCAAAGGCCTCGAGCAGGAAGGTGCGGTCGCCGTTGTCGTCGCGGATCAGCGTCACCGCGGTATCGCCGCTGCGGCGTTCCACATCGGCCGGGTCGAGCCCGACCTGCGCCAGTTCCGCGAGCACGATATCGCCTTCGCCATCGGTGCCGACGGCACCGAAATAGCGCGCGTCCCAGCCATTGCGCCTCCATTGCGCGGCCACGTTGAGCGCGTTGCCGCCGACCGTGAGGATGCCGTGCGTGAGATAGGCGTCGAGGCAGTTGTCACCGACCGCGACGAGTCTCGCCGTGCTGCCCGCGCTCATGCCGACACCATCGAGTGGTCGAGATAGGGGGCGATCCCGTCGAGGCAGCGCTTCCACGCGGCAACCGGATCGAGCGCGTAGGATCCGTTGCCGAACGGCTCGAACGTGATCTTCCCGCGATAGCCGGCCTCGGCGAGGTCTTCCACATAGCGACCGAGCGGCAGCGATCCGTCGCCCCAGACGAGATGCCCGGCGGGATTGCCATCGACGAGTTGCACATGGGCCAGCCGCGATCCGAACAGTTCGATATAGGTCGCAACCGTGTCGCCGGCCGTCGCCATCCCGACGGAATCGAGCACGACGTCCATGGTGTCGACATCGACCTCGTCGAGCATCCGCCTGAGGCCCGCGGCGTCGGTGAAAACGTTGGTCTCGACCCGCTGAAGCGGTTCCAGAAGGCAGCGCACGCCATTGGCATGGGCGTGGCCGGCGATCTCGCGCAGGGCGTCGGCCGAGCGCTCCCACGCCACCTCCGGTGTTTCGTCCTCGAACCCGCGGCCGGGCGTCAGGAACAGGTAGCGAGCGCCGAGCGTCGCGCAGATATCGGCGGCTCGTCGGAAGCGGTCGATGCTGTCGCGCCGGATCTCGGCGTCGCCCGACGCGATGTTGAGGGGGTAGAGCACCTGCTCGGGCGTGAAGCACCAGACCGAAAGCCCGTTGTCTTCAAGCACGCCGCGAACCGCATCCACCCGTGCGTCCGTCGCATGATAGAGGTCGAGGTGGGGCGCGACGCCCCAGAGCTCGATCTCGCTGAATCCGAGGCCGCGCAGCATCGCCGCGACGCGCTCGAACGGGAAATGCTGGAAGCTGAAGTTCGCCCCGATGAGCTGATGTGAGGCAAGCTGAGGCATAAAGGCTCCTCTCAGGCGATCTTGTCGTAGCGCCGCAGGATGTCCGGCTTACTTGCCCATGCCTTCGGAGAGGCCACGAATGAAGTAGCGTTGTGCAGCGAAGAACACGACGACGATAGGAAGCGCCGAAACCGTCATTGCCGCGAACACGACAGCGTAGTTCGTCCCGTGCTTCGCCATGATGGAGGTGAGGCCGACCGGGAGCGTCTGAAGATCCGTGCCGCTCGTGAAGATCATCGCGAACAGATATTCATTCCAGGCGAACAGCACGTGCAGGATGACGCACGAGATGATGATGGGGCGGCAGAGCGGCAGCGTCACCCGCCAGAAGATCTGGCCCTCGCTGGCGCCGTCCATGGTCGCCGCCTCGTCGAGATCCTTCGGCAGGTCCAGCATGTAGGCGCGGATCAGGAAGGTCGTGAACGGGATGCGGAACGCCGTGTAGAGGATGATGAGCGCCCAGTAGGTGTTGTAGAGGCCGAGCGCCTGCAGCATCCGCACCAGCGGGATCAGGGCGACGGTCGGGCTCAGCATCAGTCCGCCGAGCACCATCGCGACCACCAACGGCTTCATCGGCATCTTGGTGCGCGTCAGTCCATAGGCGGTCCACGCGCTGACGAGCACCGTGCAGGCGGCCGACGCGACCGTCACCAGAAGGCTGACGGCGACGTAGTTGCGTACGCCCTGGTTCCAGGCCTGCACGTAGTTCTGCCAGACCCAGTGCGAGGGCAGGGCGAACGGGTTGCCGAAGATCTGGACGTTGTCCTTGAAGCCGTTCAGCGTCATCCAGATCAGCGGATAGATCACGACGATGCCGAGGCAGATCAGGAAGGCGTGGAGGAACACGCGGGCGATCACCGCCCAGACATTGGCGGACCGGCCACGGACGGCGGAACCGGCCGCGATCATAGCTGAACCCTCCGGCGCCGGGTGTACCAGAGCTGCGCCGCCCCCGTCAGCATCGTCGCCACGAAGATCACTGCCGCGATGGCCGCGCCGTAGCCGAAGTTGTTCTCGATGAAGCCCTGCTGATAGAGCCATGTTCCGAGCACCTGACTGCTGTTGTTCGGGCCGCCGGCGGTCATGACCATCACCTCGTTGAACACCTGGAAGGCGCCGGTGATGGTGACGATCACCATGAGCCCGGTCATCTCGCGGGTGAGCGGGAAGGTGATGCTCCAGAGCTTCCGCAGCGCCCCGGCCCCGTCCATGGTGGCGGCGTCGTAGAGCTCGCGCGGGATCTTCTGGATCGCGATGGCGAACAGGAGCGTCGAGTAGCCGAAGCCCTGCCACTGGCTCATGGCGATCACGGCGTAGATCGCAGACCGTTCGCTGCCGAGCCACGGCAGGATCAGGTCCTGCAGGCCGAGGTGCACGAGCACGATGTCGAGCAGCCCGACTTTCGGCTGGTAGATGAAATAGAACAGCAGGCCCGTGACGGTGATGGAGATCGCCGAGGGAACGAAATAGACCGCCCGCCAGAAGCGCCGCCAGTACTCGCTGCTCAGCCCTTCGATGATCGCCGCGAGCAGGAAAGCGCCGAAGACCTGGAACACGATGGAGATCACCGCATAGAGCAGGTTGTTGCAGAGCGCGGTCCATGCCACCGGGTCGTCGAGCAGCCGGGCGTAGTTGCCGAGCCCGACATAGGTCACCTCACCGGTGAAGATGTCCTGCTCGGTGGTGCTGACCAGGAAATTGTCCACGATCGGATAGTAGACGAACCATCCGACCAGGATCATCGCGACGGCCGCCCAGCGAAAGGACAGCCACCGGCGCAGGCGAACGGACCGAAACCTCGGACCGCCGCCGGAGCCCGTGCCGCCTTGCGTGAAGGCGGCACGTCCCATCGCTGCAGCCGTTCCCGTCATTTCCGGGCGGCCTGCTTCACCTGCTTCATGACGTCTTCCGGCGTCATGGTGCCGCCGACCAGCGCCTGAAGGCTGGCGAGCCAGGCCGAGGCGACACGCGGTCCGTTGGCAGTATCGAGCCAGGGCATCAGGTAAGACGCCTCGCTGATGTCCTTGAGGCCGGCGACAACCTCCGGGTTCATGTCGGCTTCGTCCGCGCCGCCGATGGTCGCGCTCGGCTGGCCATAGGGCGGGGCGGACAGCACCTTCGCGTTCGGCACCGACGTCACGAACTTCATGAAATCGATGGCGAGCGGAATGTTGTCCGAGGCGGTATTGATCATGTAGCCCTCGGGCGCGCCCTCGATGGCTTTGACGTCGCCCTTGGCATCCGCCGGCGGCGGCAGGCGGAAGAAGCCGAAATCGGCCACCTTCAGCGGCGTGTCGGCTCCGGCGCTCTGATCGAACTCGATGATCTCCTGATAGTACATCGCCGAGTCGGTGTTGCTCAGCGCCTGAAGGGCCGAGGCATAGGACGTGCCGTTGGTCGCGGCGCCGTCGGTGCAGCGGTCGATGATTTCCTTGAACTGCGTGAGCGCCGCGACATAGCCCGGATCGGTATATTCGGCGGTCTTGGGGTCGAAGTCGCGCTCCAGCGTCGCCTGCGGCACATTGTAGGCGAGGAGCTGGCCCGCATAGTGCACAGCCGGCCAGGCTTCCTTGTTGCCGAACGAGATCGGCGTCTTGCCCGACTTGCGGATCGCGTCGCAGCTCTTCAGGAGATCGTCCAGCGTCTTGGGAACCTGAAGGCCGAGGTCGGAGAAGATCTTCTTGTTGTATCCCATGAACTTGGCATCGAGATAGAGCGGGATGCCGTAGTCCTTGCCGTTGTAGGTGAAGGCCTTGACGGCGGCGGGCGCCAGCGTCTTGCCCCACTCGGTATCCGGGCCGATCACCTTGGTCAGGTCGACGGCCCGGTTACCGCGAACGAAGTTCTCGCCCCAGCTTCCCGTCCATGTGAAATAGACGTCCGGAAGCGAGTTGGATGCGACCAGTGCCTTGGTCTTGCCTTTGACGCTGTCGTCGCTCTCCTGGATCAGCTCGACCTTCACACCGGGATGAAGCTTCTCGTATTCCTTCGCGATATTGACGAAGTAGGGCGAAAGCTGCTGCAGACCGAACTTCGTGAGCACCGAGATGGTGCCGTTATAGTCGACCTTCGCATCCGGTTCGGCCACCACCGGCTTCGAGGCGCTGTAACCCTTGCCCGCCATAAGGCCGAGCACCGAGACCGCGGTCATCGCGACCGCTACGACATGCAACGAACGTTTCATGGGCAGCTCCTTCCGAGTCATATGTTCTGGGGTCACAGGCTCAATTGATGGGCTCTATGGGCAGGCTCGAAGTCACGGTCCCGGGCGCGGCGTGGCCGCGCTCAGTATTCGACGCGCTTGTAGTAGCGCCGCGTGCTCAGCGGGTGGTCGCGAAGCACCTCCAGATGCGCGCTGAGGCGCTCCAGCAGCGTGGCGAGCAGGATCGGCGAGATCAGGCTGCGCACGCGCGCCGAAATCCCCGGCAGTTCGACCGTGGCGGCATCGAGCACCCAGACGCGGTCGGTGTAGCGCTTGACGAAGCTCTCGACGCGGTTCGAAAGCGGGCGGTACACGTCTTCGCCCTTGAAGACGAATACGCTGACGCCCGGCTCGACCAGTTCGAGCGTGCCGTGGAAGAAGTCGGCCGCATGGACGGGGCGCGTGCGGATCCACTGCATCTCTTCGAGAATGCACATGCCGTAATAGTTCGCCTCGGGCCAGACGGAACCCGCGCCGGTGAAGATGTGGTAGGTCTCATCCTTGATGGTGCGGGCGAGCTTTGCCGCCTGATCCTCGAACGCGGCCTTGGCGTCGACCAGCAGAGCGGGAAGGCGCTGCAGTTCGGCGACGATCGTATCGAAGTCGTCGATCTCACCCCGCGCGTCGAGCAGCGCCAGCACGATCAGCATCGTCTGGAGATAGAACGACTCGGACGACGTGTCGTCTTCGGCGAAGTTCGTGAAATTGTAGTCGGTCTCACGGGCGACCGGCGTATCCTTGTGACCGGTCAGTGAAATCGTGCGAACGCCGCGCTTCTTCAGGAAGCTCAGCAGTTCGACGCTTTCCTTGGTCGTGCCCGACAGGGAGGGAATGACGACGATGGCCTTGTCGTCCAGTCCGGCAGGGGGATCGAGCACCACCTGTGCCGGATATTGCGCGCCGACGGGGAAGGTCGAATAGCGCTGCGCCAGTTCGATGGCTGGCTGCGTGAGAATTTGCACGCCACCCGTTCCCATGAAATACAGCCGCTCCGCACCATCCGACACCAGCTTGCGCATGAGCGCGCGCACGTCACCAGCGATGGAAACGGCGCCGCTCTCAATACGCACAAAGCGGTCCTTGTCGAAATTCAACATCTGGTCATTCCCTGTACTTCGGAAATTCGGCATGGGTGCGGGAAGAACGCGCACATTTCCACGCGGACAGTGCAAAAGCAGGCTGTCTCTCGTAAGCTCTCGACGTGAGATCGATCTCACACAGCTATAGACGCATATATTTTCCCGGCTGACAAGCGCCGTCCGGAAATTAATCCGCCTGTCCCGCGGCCGTGCGGATGGCGCCCGTCAGGCCTTGTTCAGGGGGGCGACTGAGCCGCGCACCACGAGGCGGGTCGGAAAGCGCATGCTGCGGGCAGGGCCTTTCTTGCCGGCGAGCCGCTCGAGCAGAAAGCTCGCGGCGAGCGGCCCGATCTCGGCGATCGGCTGCGCGACGACCGTGATCTGCGGATCGGTGAAGGTCGCGAGGTTGAAATCGTCGAAGCCGACCAGGGCCACATCGTGGGGAATGGCCAGCCCCATCGACCGCAGCCCGAGCAGGGCGCCCTGGGTCATCAGGCTGTCGACGGTGAACAGCGCCGTCGGCCGGTCGCGGCGGCTGAACAGGCGGATGGTTGCCTCGATGGCGTGCTCGACCGTCGAGCGGGAGACGGTCACGAGAGTCTCGTCGAGGGCGATACCGTGGGACTGCAGCGCGTCCTGATAGCCGGCGAAACGCTCCTGGGCGGTGAAGATGCGCGATTCGTCGCGAAGGAGCCCGATCCGGCGGTGGCCGTTGGCGATGAGATACTCGACCGCCTCCCGTGCGCCGCCCTCGTTGTCGACGACGACGCTGTCGCAGTGCACGTCCTTCGCGACACGGTCGATCAGCACGAGGGGCGCGCCCTCGCGCGCGAGCCGGACGATATGCCGGTTGTCGGTGGCTGACGTGGGCGCCAGGATGAAGCCGCGGATGCTGAGCGAACGCAGGCTTTCCAGCACCGCCTTCTCCTGCTCGACATTCTCCTCACTCGACGAGATCAGCAGCCCGTGGCCGTGCTTGCGGAACTCGACCTCGAGGTCGTGGGCGATGCGGGCGAAGAACGGGTTCTGGATGTCGCCGGGCACGAAGCCGACGATCGGAAGCTGGCCGCTGCGCAGCGCCTGCGCCACGCGGTTTGCGCGATATCCCAGCCTGTCGGCGGCCTCGACCACGCGCGTGGCGGTCTCGTCGCCGACATAGCCGTAACTGTTCAGCGCCCGCGCCGCCGTCGCGCGCGAGACGTTGGCCGCCGCCGCCACCTCCTTGAGGGTGACCCCTTTTCGCGTCACAGGCATCTGTCCTCCCGGCCGTGCGGCTGGCCGTGAGGGGCCGCCGCCCCGGTGCGGACGGCGGCGGCCCGGCCTCGCGAGTCGCCATGGTGCCGCATATCACTGCGTAGGCAAACAGCCAAGCCGTGGCGGTAATTGCCGGCAGAGCGGACGGGCGGTCGGCCGGATCCGCGTTGCGGCGGCTACTTCCTGGCCGTCGCCGTCGCGATCGCGGCTTCCTTCTCGATCATGTACTCGCCGGCGAGGATGGCGGGGTGTCTCGGCACCTCGCCGGCCTCGACGCAGGTGGGGATGCACTCGATCACGGCATCATGGTTCGGATGCAGGAAGAAAGCGATGGACTGCCGGGGGCTCGTCGCGGCAACCGCGCTCGGCGGGTTGACGACGCGGTGCATGTTGGAAAGCCAGCGGTCGTTGGTCCAGCGCTGCATCATGTCGCCGATGTTGATGACGAAGGCGCCGGGAACATGGGGCACGTCGACCCATTCGCCCTTGAGGGTGCGCACCTGCAGCCCGCCCGGCGCGGCGGTTGGCGCCAGGATGGTGAGGCTGCCATAGTCGGTGTGCGCGCCGGCGCGAAGCTGTCCGGGCAGAGGCGCCGTTTTCTGCGCCGGATAATAGATCGAGCTGACGATCGAGAAGTGATGGTCGATCTTGTCGTCGAACCAGTGTTCCGGCAGCCGCAGCGCGACCGCGAACAGCCGCATGAGATCCGCGCCGAGCTGGCTGATCGCCGCGTAGTAGGCGCTGCCGACGGCGGCGAACTCCGCAGGCTCGTCGGGCCAGACATTCGGGCGGTGGAAACGGCCGGCCTCCGGGGTGCGGAAGGGCGGAGCCGAGAGATCGGTCTGCCCGATCATGAAATATTCCCGCAGATCCGGCGGGGCTTCCTCGCCCTCCTTGGCCGCGAGCCCGGAGAGACCCTGCCCATGATAGCCGTGATGCGCCATCGGGCCGGCGTGCATGACGGCGCGCTTGATGCTCCCCGGACCCTCGAAAAATCGCCGGGAAACGTCGAACCACCGTTCCAGGAGATCGAGATCGAAGCCGTGACCTGCAATCACGAGAAAGCCGATCTCTCGATTGGTGCGGTCGACCAGATCCGCGACCGCGAGGCGCTCGGCCTCGGAGCCGTGCAGGAACGGCGAGATGTCGACGATGGGCACGCGGTCGAGATTGGCCGGGCCCTGATGGGTGGATGCCGCGTCTGCCGGGATTGTCATGGTGCCCTCGTTGAACAAAATCGTGCACAATCTTGTGCATCATGATTGGCCGCTGTAAAGTCCGTTCCACGGTCGGAGGACAGGAATGGAACGGTATCGCGGCATGGACCGGGCGGCGCTCGACGCCGCCTACAACAACCGGGCGGTGGTGCCCGGATGGCAGGACTATCTCGATCGCTGGGCGACGGAGGGGGAGCCGCTCTACGCCGAGCGGGCGACCGCACGCGACCTTCGCTACGGCGACGGCCACCGCCAGCGACTGGACCTGTTCCTTGCCGACGACCCGGCGGCGCCGACCTGCCTGTTCCTTCATGGCGGCTACTGGCAATGGAACGACAAGGAAGGGCAGGCGTTCGTCGCCCGCGGCCTCCTCGCACACGGCATCAACGCCGCCGTTGGCGAATACACGCTGGCGCCCGAGGCGGGAATGGCGGAGATCTGCGGCGAGGCGGTGGCGCAGGTGGACTTCCTCCGGCGCGAATTGGCTGCGCGGGGACTGAGCGCGGACCGGGTCTACCTCGCGGGCATCTCCACCGGGGCGCATCTCATGGCACAGGCGCTGGGGGAACCCGGCGTGCGCGGCGCGCTTCTCATCAGCGGCATCTACGACCTGGAGCCGATCCGCCTGTCCTCCCTCAACGACCCGATCGGCATGGACGCCGCCGAGGCCCGCGCATTCTCGCCCCTGCACCAGGTGCCGGCCGACACCCCGCCGGTGATCATCGCCTATGGCAGCGACGAGCGGCCGGAGATCAGGCGGCAGTCCGAAGACTATGCGGCGGTGCTGTCGTCGCTCGGAAGAGAGGTCGCGCGCATGCCGGTCCCCGGCTGCGACCACTTCTCGGTGCTGGAGCAGTTGTCGGCGCCGGAAGGGGTGCTATCCAGAGCCCTCGCGAGACTCGTCACGCGCACAGCCTGAGGAAGCATCATGGCAGACGACGCCAAGATGGCAGACGGCACCCAATCGGGTTCTGCAACGGGGACGCCAAGGCGAAGGAGCCGCAAGTCGGCCAAGGCGACGGCCCCGTCTGCGGAGGCGGAACTGGTCGGCCTCGAACTGCGCCCGGCCGGCCTCAACAAGGTCGAGCGTCAGGCGTTCGCCAAACTGATGGACGCCATCGCCGAGCGCCGCCTGCTGCCGGGCGTCCGCCTCGTCGAGGAGGACCTCGCCGGCATCTTCGGCGTCAGTCGCGAACGCATCCGCCGCATCCTGCTCGTGTTGTCGCAGCACGACATCGTGCATCTGGAGCCGAACCGGGGCGCATTCGTCGCGCGGCCGAGCCATCGCGAATGCCGCGATGCCTTCGAGAGCCGGCGGCTGATCGAACGCCATGTGGTGCAGACGCTGGCCGGTCTCGGCCCTGCGCGGCGTCGCAAGATCGTCGAGAACCTGCGGCTGCACATCGAGAGCGAGACGGCCGCGATCCAGGCGGACGACCGGGCAGCGGAAATCCGGCTTTCGGGCGAGTTCCACCTGAAGATGGCGGCCTATGCCGGCAACCAGCGCCTCGTCCGCATCCTGCAGGACCTGATCGCGCAGATGTCGCTCGCCATCGTGGCGCACACCCATTCCCACGACCTCGACTGCTCGATCGCCGAACACGGCTCGCTGCTCGACGCCATTCTCGCCGGGGACGGAGAGGCGGCCGATGGGCTGCTGGTGGCCCATCTCGAGCACATGGAGACCGCACTCGCCCATGGCCTGCAGGACGACGGCAGCCTCGCGTCCGTGCTGGGGAAAGAGCACTGACGCCACGGCGGCGGGATGCCGGTCAGTGATCGGCGAACGCCCGGGTCATGCGGCCGATCACCCGTGCCACGTCCACCTCCCTCGGCTGGGCGACGCGCAGGTCGAGGCCGTGCTCCAGCGTAAACAGGCAGCGCTCCATGGCGTGGGCGGCGGCGATGCTCTCGCCGCGCTCGATGAGTTCCATGAGCGCGTCGTAATGGGCGGAGGCGAGGGGAAAGGTCTGCGGCGTGCCGTAGAGGCCGAGGATCAGCGCGCTGCGCAGGATGAGAGTCTTGAGCGCCGATGTGAGGGATTCGTTGTGCGCATGCGCGGCTAAAGAGGTGTGAAAAGCGCTTATGCTCGCTATTGCCTGCTGCCGGTTGCCATGCAGCCACGCGCGCTCACGGTTCTCGATGGACGCCCTGAGCGCGCGAAGCTGGGGCGTCAGGATCGTGCGGGTGACGATCTCGGTGGTGACCCGCTCGATCACGCGGCGGGCCTCGAACACGTCCCGGGCCTCCTTGACGCCGGGGCTCGCGACGAACGCGCCGCGATTGCGCTTCAGGTCCACGAGGTCCTCGAAGGCGAGACGCTGGAGTACGGTGCGCACCCGGGCGCGATTGACGCCCCACTGTTCCGCCAGCAACTCCTCCGGAAGCTTGGTGCCGGGCGGCAGCAGGCCCTCGGACATGGCGGCCTTCACATTGAGGCAGAGCCGGTCCTCGATCGAAATTTCAGCCATGCCGTCCCCCGGAATCGCGCGTGCGGCGCGCGCTTCGTCCCCGCCGTCTGCCTAGCGAATTTGCGGCAGCAGGTATTGAACAATTTTTAGCCACATATTGTCAACAATCCATCCACGATCGTCGACATGCGAGCCGGTGCGATGCCGAAACTCGTCTAACATATTGATTTCAAACATATGGCACACGGCTTGCTTTTAATTGATGGAAATCAAAAATAACGCAGGACTTGCCCAATGAAGATGACGTCCATTCCCGTGATCGACATCGCTCCGTTCCTGGCGGGCACGCCCGAGGGGCGCGAGCAGGTGGCGGCGCAGATCCGGCAGGCGGGCGAGGAGATCGGCTTCTTTCTGATCAAGGGACACGGGGTCGACCAGGATCTGATCGACGACACCTACGCCGCCGCTTCGTCGTTCTTCCGCCTGCCGGTGGATGACAAGCTCACGATCCGCCAGCCCCCCGGCAACATTCCGCGCGGCTACACGCCCTTCAAGGGCGAGACGCTCGCCGCCAGCCTCGGCAAGGCGGCACCGGGCGACCTGAAGGAGATGATCGATATCGGCCCGGTCGACGTTCCGGTCGGCGAATATTATAGCGGCCCCGAGGCCGGCTATTATTTCTACAAGAATCTCTGGCCCGAGAAGCCCGTCGGCTTCCAGGGCACGATGGAGACCTACTACCGCCGCATGAACCGGCTCGCCAACGATCTGATGGCGATCTTCGCTCACGCACTGGACCTGCCGGAGAACTTCTTCTTCGACAAGCTCGACAAGAACATCAGCGCGCTTCGCCTGATCTGCTATCCCGAGCAGGATCAGGCGCCGGAGCCGGGACAGCTGCGCAGCGGCGCCCACACCGACTACGGCACGCTGACCATCCTGATGGCGGACAAGGCGACCGGCGGGCTGCAGGCCCAGCATCGCGACGGCTACTGGGTGGACGTGACCCCCGAGCCCGGCACCTACGTCGTCAATATCGGCGACATCATGCAGATCTGGACCAACAATCGCTGGGTCTCGACCCTGCACCGGGTGGTCAATCCGCCGAGCGACGTGGCCGATACCTCGCGACGGCATTCGGTCGTGTTCTTCCACCAGCCGAACTACGACTCGATCATTGAGACGCTGCCGTCGTGCTTCAGCGCCGATAACCCGAGCAAGTATGGCGCGATCACCTACAAGGAGCACTGGAACTACAAGTGGAACGCCACAAAGGCGAAGATGTGAGCCGGGGCGGGCAGGGCACATGACCATGCCGATCCGCATTGCCCTCAGCGGCGACATCCTGCCGACGCTGCCGCTTCACTCGCCGCCGGTCACGGCGGAAGCGATCTATCGTCTCGTGCGCGGCGCCGATCTCGCGGTCGGCAATTTCGAGATGGCGACGACGGATCGCGGCACGCGGGTGCAGAAGCTTCTCAACATCCGTGCACCGGCAAGCGTCGCCGCCGACGTGCCGGTGCTCGGCTTCGATGTCCTCACGCTCGCCAACAACCATGCCGTCGATTACGGCTGGGAGGGGCTGGCCGACACGCGCGCGGGACTGACGGCCGGCGGCATCGCGGTCGTCGGCATCGGCGAAACCCGGGATATCGCCGCCGCACCGCATTTCGCGGTCGTGAACGGCCGTCGCGTCGGCGTCATCGCGTTCTCCTGCCTCACGCCCACGGGCATGAGCGCGGCGGACGATAGGCCGGGCCTGTCGCCGATCCACGTCGAGACCAGCTATGAGATCGACCCCTGGTACCAGATGGAGGAACCGGGCGACATCTCCGTCGTCAAGGTGCGCACCCGCGTGCGGGACGACGACCTCGCCTGGGCCTGCGCCGCCGTGGAACGGGCCAAGGCGCAGTGCGACGTGCTGATCGTCACCATCCATTGGGGCTTCGGCTCCGGGGAGGAGATCGCGGAGTACCAGCATCCGCTTGGCCGGGCGCTGATCGATGCCGGCGCCGACATCGTCCACGGCCACCATCCGCACGCCATCCACGGCATCGGCTTCCATCTGGGCAAGCCGATCTTCTTCAGCGCCGGCACCTTCATCGGCCAGCAGGTCTTCCTGCCGGCCGGCGCCAAGGTGCAGGCGCTGTGGGCCGGCATGTCACCGGACGGCTACCTCGCCACACTCGACTGGACCGGCGGCGGCGCCTCGTCGATCCGCCTTCACCCCACCACCCTCGATGCCGAGCGCCTGCCGATGACGGCGGAAGGCGAGATCGCCGCCCGCATTTCCGAACGGCTCGCGCGGCTCTCCGAACCGCTCGGGGCAATCGTTCGCCCGGCCGCGGACGGGGGGCTCGAGGTTCTACCGGCCTGATAGCGGCCGGAACGCTTGCGAATACCGGCCTCAAGAGCCGGGTCCGCCCGATCGACCACAAAACGGATCACACAAGCCAGAAGGGAACATGCGCATGAAGACTTCCAGCCGGGGCCTCGGTCCGCTCTGCCTCTCCCGTCGTGCCGTCATCGCCGGCATGGCGTTCGCCGTCGCCGCCACCGCCTCGCTCGGCCCGGCCTTCGCCGAGAACAAGAAGATCGCCGTCAGCTTCCCCAACGCCTCCGTCATCGGCGCCGTCATCACCTCGCTCGACGCCGCGAAGGAGAAGGGCAAGGAGATGGGGTACGACGTGATCGTCGACGATCCCGGGACCGACCTCAACAAGCAGATCAACACCATCAAGACCTGGATCGGCCAGAAGGTCGACGTGATCGTCGTCAACACGCTCCAGCCGGCGGCGTTCGAGTCCGTCGCCAAGCAGGCCCGCGAGGCCGGCGTGGTGTGGATCACCTACGGCCAGAAGATCGAGAACCAGGACGCCACCGTCGGCTACGCGCAATATCCCGACGGCCGCCAGCTCGGCGAATATGCCGGCCAGTGGGTGACGGACAAGCTCGGCGGCAAGGCCAAGGCGATCATCCTCGGCTATGAAAAGGGAATCTGGGGCCAGCAGCGCGGCTCCGGCATCAAGGACGGCCTGCTCGCCAAGGCGCCGAATGTCGAGATCGTCGCCGAGCAGGACGCGATCAGCCCGACCGAGGGCCTGAACGTCACCCGCTCGCTGCTGCAGGCCCATCCCGACGCGAACGTGATCCTCGGCGTCGAGGATCCGGCCACAGAGGGCGCCTACAAGGCCTGGGTCGCCGCCGGCAAGGACCCGGCCGATCCGACCGGGTTCATCGGCGGCATGGACGGAACAGTGCCGGCCCTGAAGCTCCTGAAGCAGGGCGGCACGGTCTACCGCGCCTCGATGGCGATCCCGCTGGTGCAGGTCGGCTACGCCATCGTCGAGACGGGCGACAAGCTCCTGAAGGGCGAGAAGACCGGCGACGTGATCGTGCCGCTCGAGCTCGTCACGGAGAAGTCGCCCAAGGCCGAGGAATATCTGAAGCAGCAGGGCGAATGACGGCCTGAAACTTGCTCCATCCAACCGGCAGGTCTCCCTTCCCGGCGGCATCGTCACGATCCGCCGGGAAAGCGGGGCCGGCTCAGTTCATCAGCAGCGGAGCGCGCAATGCCCTTTGCCGTCTACGGCTTGCGAAAATCCTATGGCGGGGTCGAGGTGCTCAAGGGCGTCGACCTCGAAGTCGCCGACGGCGAAATCCATGCCCTGCTTGGTGCGAACGGGGCGGGGAAGTCGACCCTGATCAAGTGCCTCTCCGGCGCCATCGTGCCGGACTCCGGAACGATGATGGTCGGCGTCGAGCATTTCGACGGCTTCACGCCCCGGACCGCCCGCCAGGCGGGCATTTCCGTCATCTATCAAGACCTCTCGCTGGCCGCGAGCCTCGATGTCGCGGACAATATGTTCCTCGGTCAGGAGCTCCGCGTCGGCCCGTTCGTGCGCAAGCGCGCCCAGCGCCGGGAAGCCGCGCGCTGGCTCGACGAGCTCGGTGTCGACATCCGGCCGACCGCGGCCCTGTCCACACTCGG
>JAEZMP010000123.1 GCA_023442215.1 Pseudomonadota bacterium | reverse complement strand
TGGTGCCGTTCACCATCACGTAGCCGCGGTGGGCGAGTTTCAACGCATGATAGGCGTTCTGCTCGACGAGGAACACCGTCAGGCCTTCCGTCTCGTTCAGCGTCCGGATCGCATCGAAGATCTGCTTCACGATCAGCGGTGCAAGCCCGAGCGACGGCTCGTCGAGCAACAGGAGCTTCGGCCGGCTCATCAGCGCCCGCGCGATCGCCAGCATCTGCTGCTCGCCGCCGGAAAGCGTGCCTCCCCGCTGGTGGATGCGTTCTTTCAAGCGTGGAAACAGCGTGAACATGCGCTCCAGGTCGGCATCGAAATGTGCCGGATCGCCCAGAACCGAGCCCATCTGGAGGTTCTCGAACACGGTCATGCGCGGAAAGATGCGCCGGCCTTCCGGCGACTGCGCGATCTTCAGGCGCGCAATCTCGTGCATCGGCAGATGCGTGATCTCCGCGCCCTCGAACCGGATCGAGCCTTCACGGGCGCGCGGGCTGCCGAACACCGTCATCATCAGCGTCGACTTGCCGGCGCCGTTCGCGCCGATCAGCGTGACGATCTCGCCGCGGTTGACGTCGAGATCGACCCCCTTCAGCGCGATGATCTTGCCGTAATAGGTCTTCACGCCGCGAACCTGCAGCAGCGCTTCCGTCGCCGCGGACTGGGCCGGCGCGCCGGCTTCCATCGTCAGGCTCATACTCCGACCTCCTGCTCCACGGCCTCGACCTCGTCGTCATCGACGCCGAGATAGGCCGCGATCACCTTCGGATCGTTGCGCACCTCGTCCGGCGAGCCGTCGGAGATCTTCTTGCCGTAGTCGAGCACCACGACGTGGTCGGAGATCTCCATCACCACGCTCATGTCGTGTTCGATGAGGAGCAGCGACACCTGGTGCTCCTTGCGGATGAACAGCAGCAGGTCGTTCAGCTCCGCGGATTCCCGCGGATTGAGGCCTGCCGCCGGCTCGTCGAGGCAAAGAAGCTCCGGCCGCGTGCACATCGCGCGGGCGATCTCCAGCCGGCGCTGGGCGCCATAGGGCAGGTCGGCCGCCGGATCGTCGGCGCGGGCCAGCAGGCCGACGCGGTCGAGCCAGTATTTGGCGCGGTCGAGCGCCTCCGCCTGGGCGTGGCGGAACCCCCTGAGCCCGAAGATGCCGGCGATGGAGAACACCGACGCCTTCATCAGGGCGCGATGCTGCGCCACCATCAGGTTTTCCAGAAGCGTCATGCCGCCGAACAGGCGGATGTTCTGGAAGGTGCGCGCCACGTGCGCCGTGCCGGAAATCTCGAAGTCCGGCATCCGCTCGAGCAGGAAGGTATCACCGGCGCCGTTGCGCACGGTCAGCCGCCCCTCGGTCGGCTTGTAGAAGCCGGTGATGCAGTTGAACACCGTCGTCTTGCCGGCCCCGTTCGGGCCGATCAGCGCGGTGATGTCGCCGCGGCCGACATTGAACGACAGGTCGCCGACGGCCACGAGCCCGCCGAACCGCATGGTGAGGTGCTCGACGGTGAGCACGGGGTTCTGGTTCCAGCGCATCAGCCGTGCCCTTCCCCGACAAGAGACGCGTCGATCGCCTTGGCCTTGTTACTGAGCGCGATGGTGGGCTTGCGGGAAGACACCATGCCGCGCGGGCGCCAGATCATGATCAGCACCATGGCGAGGCCGAACACCAGCATGCGGTATTCGTCGAGGCCGCGGAACAGCTCGAAGCCGCCGATCATGACCACGGCAGCGATGACGACGCCGATCTGGCTGCCGAGGCCGCCGAGCACCACGATCGCGAGGATCACGGCGGACTCGATGAAGGTGAACGATTCCGGCGAGATGAAGCCCTGGCGGGTCGCGAAGAACGAGCCGGCGAAGCCGCCGAACATCGCCCCGGTCGCGAAGGCCGAAAGCTTGGTGATGGTGGTGTTGATGCCGAGCGAGCGGCACGCGATCTCATCCTCGCGCAGCGCTTCCCATGCCCGGCCGACCGGCAGCCTGCGCAGCCGCACCGTGGCGAACGCCGTGATCAAGGCCAGCGCCAGGATCAGGTAATAGAGGAAGATGATGCGGTGGATCGCACTGAACTGCAGCCCGAACGTCGCCGCGAAGCCCTCGGGGCTGCGGTCGAATTCGATGCCGAAGAAGCTCGGGCGCGGGATGCCGGAAATGCCGTTCGGGCCGCCGGTGAAGTCCGCCCAGTTGAGCAGCACGATGCGGATGATCTCGCCGAAGGCGAGCGTGACGATGGCGAGATAGTCGCCCCGCAGACGCAGCACGGGGAAACCGAGTGTCATACCCCAGCACGCGGCGAGGATGCCGGCGAGCGGCAGGCAGACCCAGAACGACCAGCCGAAATACTGGGCGAGCAGCGCATAGGAATAGGCGCCGACCGCATAGAACGCCACGTAGCCGAGATCGAGCAGGCCCGCGAGCCCGACCACGATGTTCAGGCCCCAGCCGAGCATCACGTAGGTGAGCACGAGGATGGAAAGGTCGATGACGTAGCGGCTCTGCGCCGGGAACGCGACGCCCGAGATAACCGGCAGGAAAACGGCGATGGCGAGGAGCAGCGGCCCGAGCACCCGGCCGATCGAGGAGAGCGCCGCCTGCCCCGGCACCAGCACGGAGAGCAGGCCCGTCGCCGGATTGTCCGTCTTGAACACGAACAGGTTGAGGAGAAGCCGGCCGACGAACACGACGGCGACCGCGATGCCGAGCGCCTGCCAGCGATAGGCCAGGATCAGGCCGCCGGTCGTCGTCTCGGTCTTGAGGCCGAGCATCGGCCCGAACAGGGCGAGTGCGACGACCGCGGAGATGATCGCGTCCTTCAGCGACGCCGCGAAGCGCCCGGAAGAGGATGGAGCGGAGGCGGATACCATCAGACCTTCTCCACCTCGGGTTTGCCGAGCAGGCCCGACGGCATGAAGATGAGCACGATGGCGAGGATGGAGAAAGCCGCCACGTCCTTGTACTCGATCGAGAAATAGCCGGACCAGAAGGTCTCGATCAGGCCGATCAGCAGGCCGCCGAGCATGGCGCCGGGCAGCGAGCCGATGCCGCCGAGCACCGCAGCCGTGAACGCCTTAACGCCCGCCACGAAGCCGATATAGAAGTCGATCACGCCGTAATAGAGCAGGTACATCAGCCCCGCGACCGCGGCGAGCGCCGCGCCCATCACGAAGGTGAGCGAGATGGTGCGGTCGACGTTCACGCCGAGCAGCGCCGCCATCTTCATGTCCTGCTCGCAGGCGCGCTGGGAGCGCCCGAGCGACGTGCGGGTGATGATGAAGGTGAATGCCGACATCAGCACGATGGTCGTCGCAACGATCAGGATCTGGATGTTGGAGATGCGCACCACGAAGCCGCCGGCATCGACCAGCGTGTAGCCGCCGGTGACGATCGGCTGCAGCGGCTTCACACGCGCGTCCTGGGTGATCTGCACGAAATTCTGCAGCGTGATCGACATGCCGATGGCGGTGATCAGCGGCGCCAAGCGAAACGAGCCGCGCAGCGGCCGGTAGGCGATCCGCTCAACCGTCCAGCCCCACACGGAGGTCAGCACCATCGCGATGACCAGAACCAGCGCCAGCGCCAGGATCAGCACGCCGATCCCGCTCGCGGCGGTCAGTCCGAGGCCGACGATAATAATCAGCGCAATGAACGAACCGACCATGAAAATGTCGCCATGCGCGAAGTTGATCATGCCGATGATGCCATAGACCATCGTATAACCAATGGCGATCAGTCCATAAATCGACCCGAGAGCAACGCCATTGATGAGCTGCTGCAGGAAATAATCCATGAGAAACTGCTAACCTCTGGAGGCGTCAGGGCCGATAGCCCTGCGGCTGGTTGAGCATTTCGTTGTTTGTCTTCGTATAGACATATTCGGCGAAACCGCAACTCCCAAGAGTGGAGGTCGCCGTGGATGAAACCGACCTGACCCGGAGAGCGGCGAGCCGCAGGGCGGCTACCGCCATGCAAATCCCCTGCCGGAAACAGCTGGCGAGCGGCGGACGCAGGGCATGCGCCCTCCGGAGCGAGCACCGGGAGGCCACAACCTGGCGTGACGCGGGAGAAAATAGCGATGGAGAGGAAGAAAGGGCCGAAGCGGTGACGACTGCGGTCCCGCCGGGCACGGCCGGCGGGTTGGAGAGCATATGGAAGGGGACGGCGTTTCCCGGCAAACGGGTCTCCGCTGCAATCGTCTGTCGCCACGCGGGAACGCGGGGCCGCCTGTTCGCAATCGAACGATTGGTCCAAATCCTCTCCCCGTCGGCCGCGTTCGTCAACGGCATCAGCGACACTCTTTTGCCTAAATGCGACAACCTTGGATCACGAACGCCACAATCGCCCCATGCTTGCGCCATCGTCGCCCTCTTGACCTTGCCCCCGGCTCAGCCCACCGTCTGACCGCGAGTGAGGCACTTAAGTCCCATTAAACAGATGCTTCCGGGTCATGCGGCCGCGGCGGGAAGGAACAGAGGATGGCGATCGACAAATCCGTGGTCTGCGTTGTGCCGACGGGCGACCGCTGCGGAGAGGGGGCCGTCTGGTCCGCCGACGAACGGGCGCTCTACTGGACGGACAT
>JAEZMP010000062.1 GCA_023442215.1 Pseudomonadota bacterium | reverse complement strand
GCCTCGTTCCGCACCGTGATGCGCGCCAGCGCCTGCGCCCGCTTCGAGACCGTGCTCGGTCCGGGATCGGACGGCTACCACGAGGAACACATCCACGTGGACCTCGCCAACCGCCGCCGCGCCTGGGCGGCCTGCCGGTGGAAGATCACCGACGCCGCGGGCGGATGAGCCGGAAGACGCGGCTCAGTGCAGGGCTTCGCTCGAACGCGCGCCGTCGCGCACGGCGGCGCTCGCCGCTTCGTGCGAGACCCAGCCGTTGAAGACGAGGTTCAGCACCACCGCCATCAGCGCCGCGAGCACGATGCCGGAATGCAGCACCGGCGCCAGCACGGCCGGCAGGGCGTTGAAGAAGGTCGGCGCCAGCACCGGGATCATGCCGAACCCGACGGAGATCGCGACGATATAGAGGTTGTTGCGGTTGGCGGCGTAATCGACGCCGGCCAGGATGCGCACGCCCGTTGCCGCCACCATGCCGAACATCACGATGCCGGCGCCGCCGAGCACGAACACCGGCACGGATTCCACCAGCGCGCCGAGCTTCGGGACCACGCCCATCGCGAGCAGGATGACGCCGCCGGCGACGCACACGAACCGGCTGCGGATGCCGGTGACGCCCACGAGCCCGACATTCTGCGAGAACGAGGTGTAGGGGAAGGTGTTGAACACGCCGCCGATCAGCGTGCCGAGGCCGTCGGCCCGCAGGCCGCGGGCGAGATCGTCCTGCGTCACCGGGCGTTCCACCATCTCGCCGAGGGCGAGGAACATGCCGGTCGATTCGATCATGACGATGATCATGATCACGCACATGGTGGCGACGGAGACCGGGTCGAACACCGGCAGGCCGAAATGAAACGGCATGACCAGGCCGAACCACGGGGCGGCGGCGACCTTGTCGAAATGCATCATGCCGAGGGCGAACGTCGCGACCGCGCCGACCACGATGCCGATCAGGATGGCGATGTTGCGCAGGAAGCCGGTCGCGAACCGCATCACCGCGAGGATGACGCAGAGCACGAACGCCGCGACGGCGAGATGCGAGGGATCGCCGTAGCCGGGCAGCGTCGGGTTCGGCGCGCCCGCCGCCCAGTTGATGCCGATGCCCATCAGCGACAGCCCGATGACCAGGATCACCGTGCCGGTGACGACGGGCGGGAACAGCGGCAGCAGCCGGCTCATGAACGGCGCGACGACGACCGTGAACAGGCCGGCGGCAATCACCGCGCCGAACATGGCGACGAGGCCGAGCGCGGGGTCGGTCGCCATCGCCACCATCGGGCCGACCGCGGCGAAGGTGCAGCCCATCATCACCGGCAGGCGGATGCCGGCGAAGCGGCCGAGGCCGAACGACTGGATCAGCGTGGCGATGCCGCAGGCGAGCAGGTCGGCATTGATGAGGAGGGCGACGTCCTCCGGCGGCAGCTTCGCCGCGCGGCCGATGATCAGCGGCACCGCGATGGCGCCGGCATACATCACGAACACATGCTGGAACCCGAGCGTGACGAGGCGTGGCGCGGGAAGCACTTCGTCGGTCGGGTGGATGGCTGCCGTCGTCGCCGTCATGATGCCTCTCCTCGTTCCCTCGCCGCGTGCCGGCGCCGGGGAAACCGAAGCATCTTCCGTGCCATCGCGACGGTGCGCGCGGACGGGCCGCGCGGCAGCGTCGGATAAAAAAGCGGCGGTGGCGACCTGGGAATGAGGTCGCCCCCGCCGCTTCCAGAAGGGGAAACCGGATTGCGCGCCGCGGAGGGGGCGTCCAGGCGCGGGCGGTGCCCCTCGGAACTCACACGGCGAGCCGCCGCAGCACCTCGTCCTCGTTCATCTCGGCGCGGGTGCCGGACATGACGATGGCGCCGCGCTCCATCACGGCCCAGGTGTCGCAGAGGTCGCGCGCGAAATCGAAATATTGCTCCACCAGCAGGATCGCCATGGTGCCCTGGCTGCGCAGGAAATCGATGGCGCGGCCGATATCCTTGATGATGGACGGCTGGATGCCCTCGGTCGGCTCGTCGAGCACGAGCAGGCGGGGGCGGGTGATGAGCGCGCGGGCGATGGCGAGCTGCTGCTGCTGGCCGCCGGAAAGGTCGCCGCCGCGCCGGTGCAGCATGTCCTTCAGCACCGGGAACAGGTCGTAGATCGTCTCGGGGATGTAGCGCTCGGAGCGCTTCAGCGGGGCGAAGCCGGTCTCCAGGTTCTCCTTGACCGACAGCAGCGGGAAGATCTCGCGGCCCTGCGGGACGAAGGCGATGCCGCCGCGCGCGCGGTCGTAGGATTTCAGCTTCGAGATCTCGCGGTCCTCGAACCGGATGGCGCCGCGGGAAATGGGCTCGCGGCCGGTGATGGCGCGCAGCAGCGAGGTCTTGCCGACGCCGTTGCGGCCGAGCACCGTCGTCACCTTGCCGGTCTCGGCGGTGATGGAGACATCGCGCAGCGCCTGGGCGGCACCGTAATAGAGATCGATGGATTCGACGCTCAGCATGGGCCTCTCCATGGAACCTGCATCCGGGGCGCAGGCCCGATATTCCGGTTGGCGACGGTTGGCGGCTGGAGGGCGATCCGGCCGCGGGCGCGCCGTCGTTCAGCGGCCGAGATAGACCTCCACGACGCGCTCGTTGACCGAGACCGCGTCGATGGAGCCCTCGGCCAGCGTCGAGCCCTCGTGCAGCACCGTGACCTTGCAGTCGAGCTCGCGCACGAACAGCATGTCGTGCTCGACCACCACCACGGCGTGGCCCTGGGCGCAGATTTTCTTCAGGAGCTTCGCCGTTTCCATGGTCTCGGAATCGGTCATGCCCGCCACCGGCTCGTCGACCAGCAACAGCTTCGGATCCTGGGCGAGCAGCATGGCGATCTCCAGCCACTGCTTCTGCCCGTGGGACAGGTCGGCGGCGAGGCGGTCGCGATGCTCGGTCATGCGGGCGATGTCGAGCACCTCGGTGATGCGCTCGCGGGCGATGCGGTTGCGCTCGCCGAACAGGGCCGACCACGGACTGCGCGGCCCCTTGAGCGCGAGGCGGACATTGTCCTCCACCGTCAGCGTCTCGAACACGGTGGGCTTCTGGAACTTGCGGCCGATGCCGAGTTCCGCGATGGCCGCCTCGTCGAGCTGGGTGAGGTCGACGGCGCCGTCGAACATCACGACGCCGCCGTCCGGCTTGGTCTTGCCGGTGATGCAATCCATCATCGTGGTCTTGCCGGCGCCGTTCGGGCCGATGATCGCGCGCATCTCGCCGGGCGCGATGGCGAGCGAGAGCTGGTTCAGCGCGCGGAAGCCGTCGAACGAGACGTGCACGCCGTCGAGATAGAGGATGGTGTTGGTCAGCGGCGTGCCGTGGGTGTGGACGGGTGGCGGCGGGACCACGGACGTTTCGGGGAGATCGGCGCTCACGGTCATCGGGATCACTCCGCCGGCTTTTCGGTCGCGGTGAAGGCGACGGGTTCGGGGGCGGCGGGCGCAGGCGGCGCCCGGCGGCGGTTCTTCCACTGGTTGACGACGCCCAGAATGCCCTTCGGCAGATAGAGCGTGACGACCACGAACAGGAGGCCGAGGGCGAACAGCCATACTTCGGGCAGGGCGCCGGTGAGCCATGTCTTGGCGAAGTTGACGACCACCGCGCCGAGCGCCGCGCCGACGAGGGTGCCGCGCCCGCCGACCGCGACCCAGATCACGGCCTCGATGGAGTTCGCCGGGGAGAATTCGGACGGGTTGATGATGCCGACCTGGGTGACGTAGAGCGCCCCGGCGACGCCGGCCATCATCGCCGACACCGTCCAGGCGACGAGCTTGTAGTGCTCGACGCGGTAGCCGAGGAAGCGGGTGCGGGATTCCGCGTCGCGCACCGCCACGAGCACCTTGCCGTAGGTGGAAAGCGTCAGCGCTCGGGAGATGAGATAGCCGAGCGCCAGCGCGACGAGGGTGGCCACGAACAGCGCCACGCGGACGCCCTCGGCGCGGATGTCGAAGCCGAGGATGTCCTTGAAGTCGGTCAGGCCGTTGTTGCCGCCGAAGCCCATGTCGTTGCGGAAGAACGCCAGCAGCAGCGCGAACGTCATCGCCTGGGTGATGATGGAGAGATAGACGCCGTTGACGCGGGAGCGGAACGTCAGCCATCCGAACACGAAGGCGAGGATGCCGGGCGCGACGACGACCATCAGCATCGCGAAGGCGAAGCTGTCGAAGCCGTACCAGTACCAGGGCAGCTCGGTCCAGTTCAGGAACACCATGAAGTCAGGCAGCACCGGGTTGCCGTAGACGCCGCGCGAGCCGATCTGCCGCATCAGGTACATGCCCATCGCGTAGCCGCCGAGGGCGAAGAACGCGCCGTGGCCGAGCGAGAGGATGCCGCAATAGCCCCACACGAGATCGAGCGCGAGGGCGAGCAGGGCGTAGCTCAGGTACTTGCCCATGAGCGACACGAGATAGGTCGGCACGTGGAAGGCCGAATCCGGCGGCAGCATCAGGTTGGCGAACGGAACGAACAGCCCGGCGGCCACGATGACGATGAGGAAGATGCGGCCCTTGGTGTCGAGGAAGCCGAAGCGGGCGGGACGGGCCGTCGGCGTGCTGGATGGCGCGCTCATGCTTCGATAGCCCTTCCCTTCAGCGCGAACAGGCCGCGCGGCTTCTTCTGGATGAACAGGATCAGGAGCACCAGGATCAGGATCTTGCCGAGCACGGCGCCGGCGTAGGGCTCCAGCAGCTTGTTGGCGACGCCGAGCGTCAGCGCGCTGACGAGGGTGCCCCAGAGATTGCCGACGCCGCCGAACACCACGACCATGAAGCTGTCGACGATGTAGCCCTGGCCGAGATTGGGCGAGACGTTGTCGATCTGGGAGAGCGCGACGCCGGCGATGCCGGCGATGCCGGAGCCCATCGCGAACGCCATGGTGTCGACCATCGGCGTGCGGATGCCCATCGAGGCGGCCATCTTCCGGTTCTGGGTGACGGCGCGCATCTTCAGGCCGAACGAGGTCGATTTCAGCAGCGTGAGAAGGCCGAAGAACACGGCGATGGCGAACACCACGATCCACATGCGGCCGTAGGTGATCGTGACGCCGGCGACATCGAACGCGCCGGACATGTAGCTCGGCGCATCGACCTGGCGGTTGGTCGGGCCGAACAGCGAGCGCACCGCCTGCTGCAGGATCAGGCTGATGCCCCAGGTGGCGAGCAGGGTTTCGAGCGGCCGGCCGTAGAGGTGGCGGATCACGGTGCGCTCGATCAGCACGCCCACCGCGCCGGTGACGACGAAGGCGAGCGGGATCGCGACCGGCAGCGACAGGCCGATCATGTCCGGCGCATAGGCGCGGCAGACCTCCTGGACGACGAAGGTGGTGTAGGCGCCGAGCATCACCATCTCGCCGTGGGCCATGTTGATGATGCCCATCACGCCGAAGGTGATGGCGAGGCCGATGGCGGCGAGCAGCAGCACCGAGCCGAGCGACAGGCCGTACCAGACGTTCTGGAACACCGAGGCGATCTGCTGCTTGTTCTGGATCGCACGGATGCCGGCGTCGATGGCGGCGGCGTCTGCCGGGCTCGCGCCCGCCTTGGCCGCGTCGAGGATCGAAAGCGCGTCCTGATCGCCGCGGGCGACGATGCTGGCGACGGCGGCGCTGCGGGCTTCCGCGCCGGCCTGGGGATCGTTCAGGATCAGCACCGCGTGGGCCTGTTCGAGCACCGTGCGGATACCGGGATCGGTTTCCTTGGCGAGCGCCGCCTCGATGGCGGGCAGCGCGGCCTCGTCGCGCGACTTGAACACGGCATCGGCGGCGGCGAGGCGCTTGGCCGGATCGGGCGACATCAGCGTCAGCATCCCGACCGCGGCGTCGACGGCGCGGCGGACGCGGTTGTTGACGCGCACGGCCTTGAGGCCGGAGGGGGCGTCCGCCACGGCCGCGCCGGTGCGCGCGTCGGTCAGCGCGCCGTCCGGGGCCTTGACGAACAGGGTCTTGCTGCCGGCATCGACCATCAGGCGGCCATCGCCGAGCGCCTCGATCACCGTGGCGGCTTCCGGCGCGCCGCTGGCGGCGAGTTCGGTCACGCCCTTCTCGATGTCGGGAAATTTCGGGCTGGCGATCAGCGCCAGCGCATCGTCGACCGCGTCGGCGCGGGCGGGCGTGCCCGACAGGCCGAGGCCGGCCGCCAGGACGAGACATGTCAGCACGCACGCCATCAGGCCGGCGAAACGGCGGAGCGGATTGCGGGCAACGAACTGGCGGATCACGAGCGGCACCCCGTCTTGCGGAGGATGCACCGGCCGGATCGTGCGGCGATGCACCGGGAGGGGAGGCCGGCGCCGCGGGGCGCCGGCCGGTTGGTCAGGAGAGAGGATCGGGCCGGGCGCGGTCACGCCCGGCCGGATGCCCCGCGCGTCAGTTCGCTGCGCCGGCGCCGCCGCACTTGCCGGTCTTGACGTTGAAGTTTCCGCACGACATCGGGGCGCGCCAGTCGGCGATCAGGTCGCGGGAACCCTCGAGGTACGGGGACCATTCCTGCGCGACGATCAGGCCGGGGGTCTCGGACACGATCTCGAACTGGCCGTTGTCCTGGATTTCGCCGATCAGCACGGGCTTGGTGATGTGGTGGTTCGGCATCATCGCCGAGTAGCCGCCCGAGAGGTTCGGGACCGAGATGCCGATCAGGTCCGGGATGACCTTGCTCGGATCGGTGGTGCCGGCCTTCTCGACCGCCTTAACCCACATGTTGAAGCCGATATAGGTGGCCTCCATCGGGTCGTTGGTCACGCGCTTGTCGTTCTTGATGAACTCTTTCCACTTCTTGATGAACTCAGCGTTCTCCGGCGTGTCGACCGACTCGAAATAGTTCCAGGCGGCGAGGTGGCCGACGAGCGGCTTGGTGTCGATGCCGGCGAGTTCCTCTTCGCCGACCGAGAAGGCGACGAGCGGGATGTCGGTGGCCTTGATGCCCTGGTTGGCGAGTTCCTTGTAGAACGGCACGTTGGCGTCGCCGTTGATGGTGGAGACCACGGCGGTCTTCTTGCCCTCGGAACCGAACTTCTTGATCTCGGCGACGCGGGTCTGCCAGTCGGAGAAGCCGAACGGCGTGTAGTTGATGGAGATGTCCTCGGCCTTCACGCCCTTGGACTTCAGGTAGGCTTCGAGGATCTTGTTGGTCGTGCGCGGGTAGACGTAGTCGGTGCCTTCAAGCACCCAGCGCTGGACGCCTTCGTTCTCCATCAGGTAGTCGACGGCCGGGATCGCCTGCTGGTTCGGGGCGGCGCCGGTGTAGAAGATGTTCTTCGAGGATTCCTCGCCCTCGTACTGCACCGGATAGAACAGGATGCCGTTCAGCTCCTCGAACACCGGCAGCACGGACTTGCGCGAGACCGAGGTCCAGCAGCCGAACGTCACCGCCACCTTGTCCTTGGTCAGGAGTTCGCGGGCCTTCTCGGCGAACAGCGGCCAGTTGGACGCGGGATCGACGACCACCGCCTCCAGCTTCTTGCCGAGCAGGCCGCCCTTCTTGTTCTGCTCGTCGATCAGCATCAGGACGGTGTCCTTCAGCGTGGTCTCCGAGATCGCCATCGTGCCGGACAGCGAGTGCAGCACGCCGACCTTGATGGTGTCGTCGGCGGCCTTGGCATGCTGGGCGCCGGTGAGCGCCACGGCACCAACCATCGCGAGTGCGCCGAAGGCGCGGCGGGCGGAGCGGAGGAAGCGCGGAAGCCGGCCGGCGGGAGCGGCGGGCTCCTCCGGGCGGTTCCAGGATGCGTCAAGGGTCGTCGACGTCATGGAGTGTTCCCCTGTTTGCGGTGATGAGGCTTATTTTTCGGCACGATGCCTTTCCAGCCAGCCGCGACTGTCGGTGGATCTTGCGCCGCAGCAAATACGTCGAATGACGTAGGGGGTGGCGCAGCGCCGGGAGAGCCCCGGAACGCCGCGGAAATCGGTGCCGCGCCGGTCGCGCCGTGGCCGGCGAGGCCGGAAGCGGTGAAACGGCATCCGGTTTGCATCGCGTGAGGCGAGCGGCCCGGTGGACAAGCGTGCGGATCGATGCCAAGCACGCATCCTCGCGAGGGCAAGGCCGGCCGTGGCGCGCCGCGGTGCCGGCACCGGACCGGCCGGGTGAGGGGCAGAAGGCAAGCGATGTCGGGGCGTCAGCGCATCCTCCCGGTCCGGCGGGAATACAACCGCTGGGTCGCGAACCAGACGCTGGAGGACTATGCCCTTCGCTTCACCGCCAAGCGGGCGCGGCGCTGGTCGGCCGGGCGCGTGGCGCAGACGGCGATCGGGGCGATCTCGTTCCTGGCGCTGGAGGCGATCGGCGGCGCGATCACGCTGAGCTACGGCTTCACCAATGCGGTGGCCGCGATCCTGGCCGTCAGCGTCGTGATCCTCCTGACCGGCATTCCGATCGCGCGTTATGCCGCCCGCTACGGGGTCGACATCGATCTCCTCACCCGGGGCGCGGGCTTCGGCTATATCGGCTCCACCATCACGTCGCTGATCTACGCGACGTTCACCTTCATGCTGTTCGCCATCGAAGCGTCGATCATGTCGTCGGCGCTGGAGCTCTGCTTCGGCATTCCGCTCGGCTCGGCTACATCATCTCGTCGCTGGCGGTCATTCCGCTCGTCACCCACGGCATCACCGGCATCAGCCGTTTTCAGCTCTGGACCCAGCCGGTCTGGATCGTGCTCAACATCCTGCCGTTCGTGTTCATCGCCATCCACGACTGGCCCGCGATCCAGTCCTGGACGACGTTCGGCGGTGCGCCCGGCCATCCGACCGCGACCCCGTCGGCGACGTTCGACCTGCTGCATTTCGGCTCGGCCGCGGCGGTGATCCTGGCGCTCATTCCCCAGATCGGCGAGCAGGTCGACTTCCTGCGCTTCCTGCCGCCGCGCGAATATGACAGGGAATCGCCGCGCACGGGCAAAGGCTGGTCGGCCGCGCTCCTGTTCGCCGGCCCGGGCTGGATCATCCTCGGCGCGCCGAAGCTGCTGGCCGGTTCCTTCCTCGCTTATCTGGCGCTGCGCGCGGGCGTGCCCGAGGACCATGCCGCCGAACCGGCACAGATGTTCCACGTCGCGTTCGGCTACGTGTTTTCCTCGTCCGGGGTGGTGCTCGCCGTCACCGCCGGCTTCGTGGTGGTGTCGCAGCTCAAGATCAACGTGATGAACGCCTATGCCGGCTCGCTGGCGTGGTCGAACTTCTTCTCGCGGCTCACCCACAGCCACCCGGGGCGGGTGGTGTGGCTGGTGTTCAACGTCGCCATCGCCTTGATGCTGATGGAACTCGGCATCTACCGCGCGCTGGAACGCACGCTGGGCGTGTTCTCCATCGCCGCCGTCGCCTGGCTCGGCGTGATGGTGGCCGACCTCGTCATCAACAAACCGCTCGGCCTCAGCCCGCCCGGCATCGAGTTCAAGCGCGCCCACCTCTACGACGTGAACCCGGTCGGCGTCGGCGGCATGGGGCTCGCGGCCCTCGTCGCGCTCGTGGCGCTGTTCGGCGCCTTCGGGCCGGTGGCGCAGGCGCTCGCGCCGTTCATCGCGCTTCTGGTGGCGCTCGTCGCCACGCCTGCGATCGCCTGGGCGACCGGCGGGCGCTACTATCTCGCCCGCAAGCCGCGCGCCCACTGGCAGAACCGCACCGAGATCCGCTGCAGCGTCTGCGAGCACCATTTCGAGCCGGAGGACATGGCGTTCTGCCCGGCCTATTCAGGGCCGATCTGCTCGCTGTGCTGCTCGCTCGACGCGCGATGCCACGATCTCTGCAAGCCGAAGGCCCGCTTCCAGGCGCAGGCGATCAGCGCGCTTTCCACGGTGCTGCCCGAGCACGTCGTCGCCCGCTTCAACTCGCGCATCGGCCAATATGCCTGGGTGATGGCGCTGTTCGCGCTCGTCATCGGCAGCCTGCTCGTCATCATCTACACGGTGGTGACTTCGACCGGCGAGGTGCACGGCGACATTGTCGGCCGAACGCTCTGGGCGGCGTTCTTCATCCTGATGATCATCGCCGGCATCTCCGGCTGGTTCTTCGTGCTGGCGAACGAAAGCCGGCGGGTGGCGCAGGAGGAATCCATGCGCCAGAACACCCTGCTGCTGCGCGAGATCGCCGCCCACCGCCGCACCGACGCCGCGCTGCAGAAGGCGAAGGAGGTGGCCGAGGCCGCGAACCTCGCCAAGAGCCGCTACGTCGTCGGCCTCAGCCACGAACTCCGCACCCCGCTGAACGCCGTGCTCGGCTACGCCCAGATCCTGGAGCGGGACCCGGCCTTCCCGCCCGGGCGGATCGGCGGGCTGCAATCGATCCGCCGCAACGCGGAACACCTCTCCGGGCTGATCGACGGCCTTCTGGACATCTCCAAGATCGAGGCCGGCCGGCTGCAGATCCAGCGCAACGAGGTGCGCATCGGCGAGTTCCTCGACCAGCTCGTCGACATGTTCCGCCTGCAGGCGCGCGCCAAGGGGCTCGATTTCCGCTTCGAGGCCGCCAGGCTGCCGGAGGTGGTGGTCACCGACGAGAAGCGGCTCCGGCAGATCCTCATCAACCTCCTGTCGAACGCGATCAAGTTCACCGAGCGCGGCCACGTCGCGCTGAAGGTCGGTTACCGCAACCAGGTCGCGACCATCGCGGTGGAGGATTCCGGACCGGGCATTCCGCCCGACGAGATCGAGCGCATCTTCGAGCCGTTCGAGCGCGGGCACGACGCCACGGTGCGGGCGGCCGCGGGCCTCGGCCTCGGGCTCACCATCACCAAGCTCCTGACCGAGCTGATGGGTGGCGACATCTCGGTTTCCAGTACGGTCGGTCACGGCAGCCGGTTCCAGGCGCGGCTGATGCTGTCGGCGGTGGCGCGCCCGAAGCCGGCCCCTGCCCCCGCCAAGCAGATCCGCGACTACGAAGGCCCCCGGCGCACCGTGCTCGTGGTCGACGACGACGACGATCACCGCGACCTGATCCACGAGGCGCTGGAGCCGGTCGGCTTCCTGGTGCTCGACGCCGTCGACGGGCCGGCTTGCCTCGACCTCGTGTCTGAGATCCGGCCGGACCTGTTCCTGCTCGACATCTCCATGCCCGGCATGACGGGTTGGGAGCTTGCCCGCCACCTGCGCCGGCGCGGCCACACCGCCCCCATCGTGATGCTCTCCGCCAATATCGGCGACACGCCGCCGGATGCCGGCGAGCAGGCGGTGCACAACGAGACGCTGCCGAAGCCGTTCGACCTGCGCCAGCTGCTCGAACGCATCCAGGTGCTGCTCGACCTCGTCTGGATCGATGCCGACGAGGCGGGGCCGTCGCGGGTTGCGGACGCGGGCGCACCGAGCGACGG
>JAEZMP010000034.1 GCA_023442215.1 Pseudomonadota bacterium | reverse complement strand
GGGAAAGGCGCAGGGTCCGGGCGCAGGTCCGACCGGCACTTGTCCGGGCCCGCCGCAATCGCGGGGAAGAAGAATCCGGCTCGGGATTTCCGCTTTTCGGATCATCCCGACTTCTTTTCGGACCATCCAGACTTCTTTTCGCCCATCCAGACCTGCGCACGCGCGAGACTTGCCTGCGCCGTGCAGCCCGTCAGTATCGATGCGACAACCGCCGTCCCGCACTGTCGGACATCCGTCCGAACCCGACGCGACGACACGCCCGGGTGGCCGCACCCGGGCGGCCGTGCGCGATCACCGTTGCTTCCTTCACGATCTTGATCGAAAAGAGCGCTTCCCTGCATCGATCACCGAGGCGCCGAGAGGATGATCAGGCTAGCCGTTCTTCTTGTCGGGGCGCGGGCGTTGCGGTCGAAGTGGCCGGTTCTCGCGATCATCGGCCAGTGCTGGATCATTCTCGGCTTCCTCATCATCGCCGACGCGGCCGATGGCGTGACCACGGTTGCCACCCACACCTTCGGCTACCTCCTCGTCGTCGAGGGAGCGGCCGCGCTGTTCGCGATGCTGGCGGCACGGTCCAACAGCTCCGGCTTCTTCCTAATGAAGGCCGCGGCGCTGATCGTGCTCGGCTTCATGATCGTCGCGCTGCCACCGCGCGGCCACATCGCCCACGCCGTGCTGTTCGGCCTCGCCTTCATCATCGACGGCGTGACGCGGGCGGTTACCGCCTATGTGGTGCGCCATCCCCGGTGGCGCACGGTGATCGCCGGCGCGGTGCTGGAGGCGATGTTCGGCGCCATGCTGATCGCCCAGTGGCCCTATCCCTACCGGAAGGCCGTGCCGTTCGTCATCGCCATCGCCCTGATCCTGTCGGGATGGACGGTGTTCAACATCGCGCTGCGGCTGCGCCGGATCGATCCCAACCGCTCGGTGACGACGCTGCCGATCTTCGGCCGGCGTCAGTGGTCCGTGGCCCACCCGGTGAGCGAACTGCCACCGCCGGAGCCGGTGGAGCGCCGCACCGGCGGCCATCATCACCATCATCACTACAAGTCGCCCCATCCGAAGCCGCTCGTCGTCCACGTCTGGACGCCGCTCGGCTCCGCCGACCACCCCATGCACCGGCCGGTGGTGGACCGCTACATCGCCGCCGTCGATTCCCAGGGCGTGATCTCGACCGGTCACGCCGCGCTGGAGCTGCCGCCCGACCTCTATATCAGCCACTATCCGGCCGAGGAGATCGACCACTCGCCGAGCGAGTTCACCTCGATCCTGCGCGCCGGACACGAGAACGACGTCAAGGGCCGCTTCCAGCCCTCCTACGCCATCGAATCCGCCAACTGGTGCCCGGCCGACGTGCACATCAAGTTCCGCCGCTACAACGCGGAGAACCTCCGTGCGTTCTGGCAGGTCTATTCCCGGGACGACACCTACAACCTCACCAACCGCAACTGCTCCGTCACCGTCGTCACCGCGCTCGAGGCGGCCCTCGAAGGCACCGTCGGCGCGCGGCGCTGGGTGTGGCCGAACTTCCTGCTGCTGCTGGTGAACCCGGACATGTGGCTCGCAGCCGTGCTGCGGGGCCAGGCGGAGGCGATGACCTGGACGCCCGGCCTCGCCCAGGACTATGCCCGCGCGCTCCGGCGCGTGGTCGAGCCCCTGCAACTGCACTGGTTCGACCGCGTGTCCGATTCCGTGCGTCGCTATCGCGAGGCCCGCCACAATCACCGCGAGGCCGTGCGCGCGTCGCGCCGCGCCTTCGCAGGCCTTCCCTCCGCCGAGGACACCGCATGACGGCCAGCACGCCCGACAGCCACGCCCCCGCCGCACCCGTGGCGAACCGGATGCTCTCCATGGGCGCCGTGATCGCCACGGCCACTTTGTTCGGCCTGACCTATTCGCTGAGCGCGCCGCTGATCGCCATCGATCTTTCGGAAGCCGGCTTCGGCGAGACGATGATCGGGCTGAACGCGGCGATGCATGCGGTGGGCGTGCTGATCGTCGCGCCGCTGCTGCCGCGCATCGTCGCCCGCACCGGCCCGCGCCGCCTCGTCATCACCGCCCTCGTGGTCGCGGCCGCGATGCTCGCGCTGTTTCCGGCGATGCCGTCGGTGTGGCTGTGGTTTCCGCTGCGCCTCATCCTCGGCGGCGCGACCGAGGTGCTGTTCGTGCTCTCGGAAACCTGGATCAACACGCTTGCCGACGAGCGCAGCCGTGCCCGCTCCATGGCGATCTACACAGCCTCGATGTCGCTCGGCTTCGCGCTCGGCCCCTTGATCCTCACCGTCACCGGCTCGGCCGGCGCGCTGCCGTTCCTGATCGGCGCGGTGCTGACGCTCGCCGCCGTGCCGCTGATCGCCTCGCGAAAGGTGACGGCGCCGCATTTCGAGGAGCCGACGGTCAGCAATCCCCTGCGCTTCATCCGCCTCGCGCCGGTCGCGATCGGCACGACGGTGCTCAATGCCGCGCTGGAGACCGCCGGCATGTCGCTGCTGCCGCTCTATGCCATGACCCACGGCTGGGTCGAGGCGGAGGCGACCACGCTCCTGTCGGCGCTGATGTTCGGTGCGATCGTGCTGCAGCTTCCCATCGGCTGGCTCGGCGACAAGGTCGACCGCATGAAGCTGGTGCTGTCGCTCGCGGTGCTCGCCGGCCTCGGCTCGCTGCTGTGGCCGTTCGTGCTTCACACCGCCTGGCTCGCCAACACCGTCCTGTTCCTGTGGGGTGGGCTGTTCGTCGGCATCTACACCATCATGCTGACGGTGGTGGGCAGCCGGTTCAAGGGCTCCGACCTCGTCGGCATCTATGCCGTGATGGGGCTGGTCTGGGGCGCGGGCGCGCTCGTCGGGCCGACGCTTGCCGGGCTTGCCATGGACCTCGTGCCCCATGGCCTGCCGGTGTTCGCCGCGGCGGCCTGCGGCCTGTTCGTGGTCTACATGCTGCGGGTCGGCCGCGACACCTAGAGCATATCCTTGTCGTTCAGATCGAACGATCCGGACGGCAAGGACAGGTTCAAGTCTTTGAATTTGGCGCTGTTTTCCTGTAGATCGGATTGCATTATCCGATCGGCCGGCGCGATGCCGGGGCCGGATGCGCCGGCCTCGCGGGGTTACTTCACCACCTCGTCCGGGTAGACGCCCCAGAGCTCGGCCTGCGGGGCGTAGCCCTTGAAGCCCTTGCCGTAGACCTCGCACCACTTGCCGTCGCAGGCTTCGACGTTCACCACGACGTTCGGCTCGAGCGTCGCGGTAACGCGGGCGGTCTCGTCCTCGGCGGAATGCAGCGCGACCGGCTTGCCGCTGCCCCACGGCGCCACGAGCGCGGTGCGCTTGCCGGTGAGCAGGCTCCAGTAGACCCAGCCCTCGCCGCCGCTCGAATCGCGGATGCGGCGCCAGTTCTCGAACTCCTGGACGATCTCCACCGGCAGCCCGGAGCGCACGAAGATCCACTTCACGGCGTGGTCGTTGCTCGGACCGGCGCGCACGTTGACGCGCGCCGCCTTGAGGCTGACGAAGCGCGGCAGCGGCTGGCCGGTGGTGGTGCTGGCGGCCTCTGCCGTGGGAAGCGCCGCCGAGCCCGCCATCGCCACGGCGAGCATTCCGGCCGCGAGCCGGAGCGCCGTTCGGCGGAAGGAAGCGGGGAGAAGGCGGGCATTCGTCATCATCGGGATCCGGGGCAGAACGGGTCGGGGCAAAAACGACGGCGCAAGAAAATTCAGGGTCGGAATAATCCGGGCAACGGGACCGGAACCGGCGGCATCGCCCGCCCCCGCCCTGACCGGACATTGTGCTGCCGCACCCTCGTGGGCTACAGAGGGCGCCGGCTTCCGACCGGACACGGGGAGCGGATCGGCTTCGATCCCGATCGAACTTGCACGCTCGAAACTTGCACGTTCGAACTTGCGCGCCGGACGGTTAATATCCTTTGAATGTTCCGCCCGTCGCCGGTCTCTCGCCATGGCCGGGAAAGGCGGACAGGCGGCAGGGCCGGTCCACGCAGCCGGCGGAACGGGACGAAGCGATGGGCAAGAAGAAACCGCTCGTAATCGTGACGCGCAAGCTGCCGGACGTGGTTGAGACGCGGATGCGCGAACTGTTCGACGCGCGCCTCAACGAGGACGACCGGCCGATGAGCCAGGCGGACCTCGTCGCCGCGCTGCAGACCGCGGACGTGCTGGTGCCGACCATCACCGACCGGATCGATGCCGCCGTGATCGCCCAGGCAGGACCGGACCTGCGCCTGATCGCCAATTTCGGCACCGGCGTCGACCACATCGACGTCGAGGCGGCGAGCGCGCGCAACATCACCGTCACCAACACCCTCGGCGTGCTCACCGAAGACACCGCCGACATGACGATGGCGCTGATGCTGGCCGTGCCGCGCCGGCTGGTGGAAGGGGCGAAGGTCGCGGCCAGCGGCTCG
>JAEZMP010000061.1 GCA_023442215.1 Pseudomonadota bacterium | reverse complement strand
GTCCTCGATGTGGTCACGGCCACCCAGGAACTCTCGATGCCGCCCACCATCGGCGTCGAGCAGGCGAAAGGGTTCGGCCTGTGGATGCTGCGCGCCGTCCTCAGCGGACATGGCACCGAAGTCATCGATCTGGCGAGCACCAATCTCCTGCCCCGCTGAGGCGCGCCGGTCTTCCGGTCCGCCTCCCCCGATGCTTCCGACGGTCCCCGAGAAAGCGGAGCGCTTCCATGGACATCACGCCCCTGTTGCTGTCGCGGATACAGTTTGCCTTCACCATTTCCTTCCACATCATCTTCCCGGCCTTCACCATCGGCCTCGCCGCGTGGCTGACCTTCCTTGAAGCGTGCAGCCTCGTCACCGGCGAGCGCATCTACCGGCGGCTGTCGGAGTTCTGGCTGAAGATCTTCGCCGTCGCCTTCGGGCTCGGCGTGGTGTCGGGCATCGTCATGGCGTTCCAGTTCGGCACAAACTGGAGCGAACTTGCGCGCCGGACCGGCCCGATCCAGGGCCCGCTGCTCGGATATGAGAGCTTCACGGCCTTCGCCCTCGAGGCAGCCTTCTTCGGCGTGCTGATGTTCGGCCGCGAGCGCCTCCCCTCCTGGGCCTACATGCTGGCCTGCCTGATGGTCTCGCTCGGCACGAGCCTCTCGGCCTTCTGGATCATGGTCAACAACAGCTGGATGCAGTACCCGACCGGCTTCAGCCTGCGGCCGGACGGCGTCTTCGCCCCCACCGACTGGACGGCGATCATCTTCAACGAAGCCGTGTGGACGCGCTTCCCGCACATGATCCTGGCGGCTTATGTCACCTCCGCGTTCTGCGTCGCGGCAACGGGGGCGTGGTATGTGCTGCGCGGCACGGCCGTGCAGGAAGGGCGCACGATGGTGGCGATGGGGCTGCGGCTCGCCGCCATTCTGGTCCCGGTCCAGCTCGTGTTCGGACACCTCGTCGGCGACTTCGTTCACGATCGCCAGCCGGCCAAGTTCGCCGCCATCGAAGGCCGGTGGAACGACCAGCAGCCCGCTAGCGAGATCCTCGTCGCCTGGCCCGATCCGAAGGACGAACGCAATCGTTTCGAGATCGCGGTGCCCTATCTCGGCAGCGTCATCGGCTCGATGAACCTGACGTCGAAGGAACTCGGCATCAAGAGTTTCCCTGTCGAGGATCGTCCGCCGGTCGTCATCCCCTTCTTCTCGTTCCGCATCATGGTGGGCTGCGGGCTACTGATGCTGGCGATCGCCTGGTTCGGATCGTGGCTCAGCTTCAGCGAGCGCCTCCTGCGGGCACGCCTGTTTCTGACCGCGACCGCCCTGTCGTTTCCGCTCGGCTTCGTCGCGACGCTGATGGGCTGGTTTACCGCCGAGGTCGGGCGGCAGCCCTGGGTCGTCTACGGCCAGCTCAGAACCGCCGATGCCGTGACGCCTTTCCTGACCTCGCACGAAGTCGCCACGACCTTCGCGCTGATCGCGGCGGTCTACGCGCTGATCTTCGGGTTCGGCGTGCTCTACATCTACCGGTTGCTGCGCGCCGGCCCGATCCCCGCAGCGGAGATTTCCTTCCACGGCACCAATCCCAAGCGTCCCATGTCCCTGCCGGGCGGCAGCCCGGGCGTGGCGGGCGCGGCCAGCACCGGAGATTGATCATGGTCGAGTTCTGGACGTTCGTTCTCGGGCTTTCCGTCCTCCTCTACATCCTGCTCGACGGCTTCGATCTCGGCGTCGGCATGCTGTTTCCCTTCGCTCCGGGCGAGAGCGAGCGCCGCCGCATGCTCGCCTCCATCTCGCCCGTGTGGGATGGCAACGAGACCTGGCTCGTGGTGTCCGCCGCGACGCTGTTCGGCGCCTTTCCCACCGTCTTCTCGATCGTGCTGTCCGCGTTCTACCTGCCGCTCTTCCTGATGCTGGCCGGCCTGATCCTGCGGGGCGTTGCGTTCGAGTTCCGCTACAAGGCCACTTATAGCCGCCCCATCTGGGATGCGGGCTTCGTTGCCGGATCCTACATCGCGGCATTCGTGCAGGGCGCGGCGGTGGGGGCCATCGTGCAGGGTCTGCCGGTGGAGAACGGTATCTTCGCCGGCGGCCCGATGAGCTGGGCCAGCCCGTTCTCGCTGCTCTGCGGGCTGGGTCTCTGCATCGGATACGCAATGATCGGCGCCTGCTGGATCGCCGGCAAGACCGAGGGCTCTCCCCGCGCATTCGCGTTCCGGGTGCTGCCGGGATTGATGGGCGCTCTGCTGGCCTTTCTCGTCATCGTGTTCGTGTGGTCGGCGGCGATCCAGCTTCCCGTCCTCCACCGCTGGATCGAACGCCCCCTGCTGCTGCTCTGCCCGCTGCTCGGCTTCCTCGCGTTCGCCGGCCTGGTGCGGGCTGTCCGCCGCGGGAGCGACCGCTTCCTGTTTCTCGGGGCGATGGCGATCTTCGCCTCGGCGTTCGCGGCGCTCGCAGGCTCCTTCCTGCCCTACATGCTGCCGTTCTCGCTGACGATATGGGATGCCGCGTCGCCGAAAGCCTCGCTGGAATTTCTGTTCTGGGGTGCCGGGCTTTTCGTCCTGCCCCTGACGATCGGCTACACGCTGGTCGTCTACTTCGTGTTTCGCGGAAAGACGCTCGACGAAGGCTATCACTGACCTCTGCGGGCGGATCCGCCCGTCGCGCTCGGGCTGCCGGGAGGGCTAGACCCGCGCCGCCCTCCCCCACGCCCCCGGGCGGATAAGGCACCGACGGTTCGAACCGCAGGCGGGCATGTGCCCCGCCTGCGGTCGATGCTTTTCCGGTGCTCTCCCGCATCGCGCCGGGAGCCGAGCGGGATCGCGCGCTGCCGGAAGTGTCTTTGCAGCGACAGCCCAAACCTACGTATATGCCGGCGATCCCTCCATACAATTCTTTCGGTTCACATCAGCGTCTAACTTCTGTCTCGTAAGCAATGGCGGCAAGGAGATCACGGCCATGAGCATGTTCCCGATCGTTCCCGGACGAGACAACAACTTCACGACTTCTGGCGATATGCACGTCGCAAGCAAAGCCGCGCGGTTCCAGATGTCGCGCCGCGGGATCTTCAGCATCGCCGCCGGCGTGGCCGCGACGGCAATGCTGCCGGCGAGCGCCATTGCCGCCAGCTCGGACACCAAGTCGGCCGCGTCGGCCGCGAGCGGAAAGACCCGCATGAGCAGCGGCTTCGTGAAGACGGCGGACGGGACGGAAATCTACTTCAAGGACTGGGGGCCGAAGGACGCCCAGCCGATCCATTTCCATCACGGCTGGCCGCTTTCGGCGGACGACTGGGACACGCAGCTTCTGTTCTTCCTGGCCAACGGTTACCGTGTCGTCGCTCATGACCGCCGCGGCCATGGCCGTTCGACCCAGGTCGATACCGGCAACACGATGGACCGCTACGCGGCCGACGCCTCCGCCGTCGTCGAGCACCTCG
>JAEZMP010000551.1 GCA_023442215.1 Pseudomonadota bacterium | reverse complement strand
GCGTGGCGCTGGTCTGCGCCGACACGGTCGAGTGGCCCCGCCTCATGGATGTCACGGCGGACTTCGTCTATTGCCGGCTCCACGGGTCGGAAGAGCTCTATCGAAGCGGCTACAAGGCCGAAGCGCTCGACCGCTGGGCGAAGCGGGTCAGGGCATGGTCGGAAGGGCTTGCGTCCGACGATGGCCGCTTTGCGGCCCCGACGCCGGCAAAGCCGCGGCCGCGCGACGTGTTCTTCTTCTTCGACAACACCGACAAGCTCCGCGCGCCGGAGGATGCGCGAGCGCTGATGGAGCGGCTCGGCCAGCCGGTGGTGCCGCAGGAAGCCTGAGGGCACGCCCGCACGTGCGATCGCACCGCGCCGTCCGCCTCCGGACCCTTTCGTCCGTTTCGGACCACGCAACCTGAAGTGTCCGAAATGAACGAATCCGCTGCCTCCGCGTTTTCAGCCTGCCCCTCGCATTTCGCCGTCGGATCGGCGGAGCCGGATTCTCGGGGCAAAGATCGGAGGTTGACATGGATGCAGCCCAATGGGAGCGCACGCTTCGCCAGCACAGCCGCGCGGAGGGTCTCGCGGAAACCGTTCGTCTCAAGGCCGGCGAGTCGGTCACGCATGACGACGGCGTCTATTTCCCGATGGATGCCGTGGCAAACCTGACCTTGTGCAAGGAAGCGGCCCATTTCCAGGTGGGTTTCGCCGGGAACGGCGACGTGATCGGGATTCATCGCCTGCTGCTGCCGGATTTCCCGCCTCTCGGCGCGACGGTGATGCGGGGCGGTCAGGCGCTTCGGATCGCGCAGCCCGTCCTCGATGCCCTTCTCGATTCCGACGCCGTCCTGCGGCAGCGGATGAAGGACTATGCGCTGCGCTCGACCGCGCGGTTCCTGACCGAGGCGGCGAATGCCGCGACGCTGAGCCTGGAGAAGCGGGTGGCGCGCTGGATCGCGCTCTGCCGGGAGGCCGTGGGCTCGGACGAGATCGCCGTGACCCACCAATATATCGCGACCGCGCTGGGCGTTCGCCGCTCCGGCGTGACGGTGGCACTCCACATCCTCGAAGGCGAGCACATCATCCGCTCCCGCCGCGGCCGCATTCAGGTGCTCGATCCGGAGGCCCTCGTCGCCTATTCGGCGGAGGAGGATCAGTCGAGCCCGTCGCACCCGGCGTGTCCGTGATGGCGCCGACCGGCCCGCTTGCCGGATGGCGTTCCGGCGGCTCCCCGCCGGTCGGCCGGCGACCCATCGGAACCACGCGCAGTGGCCATCCGTTCAGCCAGCGGAACCGGGAGTTTGGCCAATGGCACAGCGCGTCTTCTGGAAGGGCTACCTGAAGCTTTCGCTCGTGACGTGTCCGGTCGCGATGACACCGGCGACGTCGGAGAGCAACAAGGTCCGGTTCCACACCCTCAACCGCAGGACCGGCAACCGCGTCGTCAGCCGCTATCTCGATGCGGGCACGGGAAAGCCCGTCGACGAGGACGACGAGGTGAAGGGCTATCCCCGCGGCGAAGACGACTACGTCATGCTGGAGGACGAGGAACTGGAGGCGGTCGCGCTCGAGAGCACGCGCACGATCGACATCGAACGGTTCGCCCCGGCCGACAGCATCGGCTGGATCTGGTACGACACGCCGCACTACCTCTCCCCAAGCGACAAGGTCGGGACCGAGGCGTTCTCCGTCATCCGCGACGCCATGGCCGCCACCGGAACGGTCGGCATCTCCCGGCTGGTGCTCTACCGCCGCGAGCATGCGGTTCTGATCGAGCCGAGGGACCGCGGCATGGTGCTGTGGACGCTGCGCGCGGGCGACGAGGTGCGCGACGAGGCCGCCTATTTCGACCGGATCGATGCGGCCGGTTCCGACGAGGACGGCATCGATCTCGTGAGCGCGCTGATCGATGCCCGCACCCGGCCGTGGGATCCGACGATGGTGCACGATCCGGTGCAGGACCGCCTGCTCGATATCATCGCCGCGAAGCGCAACGTCGGCAAACGTCGCGCCGCCCCGCGGAAAGCCGAGCCGGAGGTTCCCGCTGCTGGCGGCAACATCATGGATGCCCTGCGCCGCAGCCTCGCCGCCGAATCCGGCTCGGACAAGCCCGACACCGCCGCGCCGTCGAAGAAGGGCGCCCGCGGCACGGACCGCCGGGCTGCCGGCCGCCGGCGCTGACGCCGCTTACCCGCGCCGCTCGACCGGCGCGGCGGCCCTTCGGAACCCGTCCCACGGGTCGCCGCCCCGGGTGGAAAGACGGGTCGGGGTGTTCGCGACCGTGAAGAAGTTCGGGCCGATGCCAGGATCGAGTTCATCCCATGTCAGCGGCATCGAGACGGGCGCGCCGGACCGGGCGCGGGTCGAATAGGGTGCCACCGCGGTCATGCCGCGCTGGTTGCGGAGATAGTCGACCAGGATCTTGCCCCGCCGCTTCGCTTTCGTGATGGTCGCGACATATCGGTCGGGGCTGTCTGCCGCCATCGCCTCCGCCAGCCCCTTGGCGAACGCCTTGATCGCCGGCCATTCCGCCTTCGGCTTCAGCGGGGAGACGACGTGCAGGCCCTTGCCGCCGGAGGTCTTCACGAACGCTGCGAGGCCCGCCTGCTCCAGCCGCGCCTTCGTCTCGCGCGCCGCCTCGATCACCGCGTCCCACGGCACGCCCTCACCGGGATCGAGGTCCATCGTCAGGGTGTCCGGCCGCTCCCAGTCGGACAGAGTCGAGCCCCAGGGATGGATCTCCAGCACCGCCGACTGCACCAGCCCGATCAGGCCATCGAGGTCGTCGATGGCGAGAAAGCCCTGGCCGCTCTTGTCCTTGGGGTCCTGTACCTGCCGGATGGCGGCGCCGATGCCCTTCCAGGCATGCTTCTGGAAGAAGGACGGGCCGTCGATGCCTTCCGGGCAGCGCAGCAGGGCCAGCGGCCGCCCGACGATGAAGGGGGCGATGGATCGCCAGACGGCGGTGTAATAGTCCGCGAGCCCCTCCTTTGTGACGCCGGCGTCCGGCCAGTAGAGGCGGTCGGGATGGGTGAGGCGCACGGTCCGGCGGGGCGCCTTCGCCGGTGCCGCCGCCTCCGCCGCCGGCTTGTCGCCGGCGGTCCCGGCCGATTTCTCCTCCACGATCTCGTGGGCCGGCTTGTCGTCGCGAAGTCCGCGAAACGAGGCGTGGCGAAGGTGATGCTCGGCGGTCCAGGCCCGAAACTCCACCTCGGCGACGAGTTCGGGCTCGACGAAGCGGGCGTTGCGGCCCTCCTCGGCGGTGAGCCGGCCCGCGAACGGGCTGGTCTTCCGCGTCATCGGTTCGAGGCGGCGGAACAGATCTTCTGCGACCGCGGCGCTGAAGCCGGTGCCGACGCGGCCGACATGGCGCAGCCCGCCGTCGTCGTAGACGCCGAGCACGAGCGAGCCGATGGCCCGCCGCGAGGTCGACGACGGCACATAGCCGCCGATGACGAACTCCTGCCGCGCCGAGCACTTGGACTTCACCCAGGTCGCCTTGTCGCCGGCACGCCCGCGGCCCGAGCGATAGGGAGCGTCGCGGTCCTTCGAGACGACGCCTTCGAGGCTCAGCCGGCAGGCGTGCTGCAGCACCAGCGCGCCGCTTTCCTCGAAATGCTGGCTGTAGCGCAGCTTGCTTCCGTCCGCCGGCAGGAGTCGGGCGAGCAGGTCCTTGCGCGCCGACAGCGGTGCCCCCGTCAGGTCGTAGCCGTCGAGATGGAGAAGGTCGAAGGCATAGAACACGAAGCGGTCGTTCCGCCCGGCACTCAGGTCCGCCTGCAGCGCCGAGAAGTCCGAGGCGCCGGCATCGTTCTCGACCACCATCTCGCCATCGACCAGCGCGGTCTTCGCCGGCAGCGCCTTGAGGGCGGCGACCACGTCCGGGCCGAACCTCTCCGTCCAGTCGAGCCCGCTGCGGGTGAGGAGCGAGACCTTGCCGTCCTCGATCCGCGCCTCCAGCCGATAGCCGTCGAACTTGATCTCGTGCAGCCAGCGGGCGCCGCTCGGCGCCTTGGCCACCAGTGTCGCCAGTGCGGGCGGAACGAAGTCGGGCAGGGCGGCCTTGCGCGCGCCCTTGAGGGCCGACGGGTCGGGACGTCCCGAGGCCGGCGCGTCGGTCCCGGCCTCGCCATCCGGCGTTGCCGGCTTACGGCGCGTCGTCTTGGCAGGTGTCTTTGCGGCAGGCGCCTTCGAGGCAGCGGTCTTGGCGGTAGAGGTTCTGGCGGTAGACGTCTTCGGGGTAGAACTCTTGGCAGGTTCGGCGGAGGCCTTCCCCGCTGCCTTCCGCCGGGTCTTCGGCGTGTCTTCCGCTGCGCCCGCCACCTCGGCGATATCCCGGCCCGTCTTCACGGACTCCGGGCGCTCTTCCAGCACGTCCGCCTGTTCGGCGGTGCGGGCGAACTCGTCCTCGCCCTTGATCAGGAGCCAGTTTTCGCGGGTTTCGCCGGGCTTGCCGTGCATGCGCACGAGGTGCCATCGCCCGGCGAGCTTCTCGCCCTGCAGTTCGAATTCGAGATGGCCCTTCCTGTAGGCCTTGTGCGGATCGCCGATCGGCGTCCAGGTGCCGCGATCCCAGACGATCACCGTGCCGCCGCCATACTGCCCCTTGGGGATCGTGCCCTCGAAGCCGCCATAATCGAGCGGGTGATCCTCGACATGAACCGCCAGCCGCTTCTCGCC
>JAEZMP010000055.1 GCA_023442215.1 Pseudomonadota bacterium | reverse complement strand
TTCGCGCCCTCGACGTGCTCCAGGACCTTCTTGTACTGGCTGTTGCCCGGCGCGACCTCGGTCAGCCAGATGATCGTCTCGACCGCCTCGACTTGGCAGAAGAAGGGACGAACCCCGCTGAACTCGTGATGGCGCCAGTGCTGGAGCAGCCTCGCCGTCGCCGGGGTCACCTTCCAGTGCGCGGGGTTGGGCAGGTTGCGCCAGGACTCAACGTGTTGCCGGATCTCGTTGATGATCGGGGTCGGGTTGTACTCGACCTCCGCTGTCGTCAGACCCTGCTGGTCGGCGAAGACGAAGCCGGCCTGATCGGCAGGCGCCGCCTTGCCCTTCTTCTTCTTCGGCTTCGGAACCGGCGTGATCAGTTCTGACCGGCGCCGGCCGGCGACCGGGGGACGGTCCGTCGGCTGACCGTCGGCGTCGAGATCGTGATGGAACCGGGGCGGCTCGTAAGGAGAGTTCAGGATCGGCTGCTCAAAGAACCGTTCACTCATCGAATGACCTTACGCTTCGTTCTTGTTGGTTGCCCGACCGCGACCGGTGCTGCCGTCAATCCCGTTGCAGGACGAGCCGCCTTCCGGAAAGACCACCCACTTGGAGGTAACCTATCCGACAGGCCTTGGCCGTTCCAGCGATTCCAACCTGAGAATGCAACTTCTGCCGGACTACATGCGCGAGTATGCAAGATCGAACTCGGGGATGGTGGGCCCCTGCGCCTGATCGACGATTCTGGATCCGCAACGATCGGTTCTGCCTCGTCGATAATGGGGCGTTATCGAATTCGCGGTTCCCGTCGAAAAGTCGGAGAAACTTTCGTGTTCGAGGGATGTGCACTTTCTCACGGACCTATCTGGGAGGCGTCCGCAACCAAGACAGCGAGCGCTCTCATGAAAATCGGATACACCTACTGCTCCGCCGCCGCCCTCGACGAGAACACTACGGCTCTCATGGATGCCGGCGCCGAACGCGTTCTGCATGACATTCTCGACCAGGGCCGCGTGTCGCTCGCGGTCATCCGCCACCTTCTTCGGGCCGGCGACACGCTGGTCGTTCCGACGGTGCCGCAAGCCGCGGACAGCGTTCAGGCTCTCGATGGGCTGGTCCGGGACATCCGCGCCATGGACGCCGATCTGACCATCCTTGCGGACGGCTGGACGCCCGAGGCGCTCGTTCACGGGCTGGCGGTGCTGCGCAGCTTCCCGATGCCGGACGGCCGTCCCCCTGGTGCGGGCGACGCCGCACCCCCCACGGCGCCGCGTCGCCGGAGGTCGAGCCAGACAGTCCCGGAAGATGAAGTCCTGCGCCGGCTGAACGCCGGCGACAAGGTCAACGCCATCGCTCGCGACCTCGACGTGACCTGGGCGGCCATCGACAGGGTCCGCAAGCGTCACCAGTCGACCTGACCTCGTCGCGGACCGCGGTCCCGCCGTCCACGGCGCCCGCGCTTGCGCCCGTTCCCGGTTCCCCCAACTGCCCAGCAACGAGGAGGGCCCGAGCTTGCCGGCTCGGGCCCTCGAACCCGGATGGCGCTTGGGCTGTGGCGGCCTGGGCGCCGGCCGCGTGGGTCAGCGGCAAGGCGTCGACCGGTCGGATGCTGAAGCCAGAGCCGCCGCGAACTCAAGCACCGGAATTCGTCTTGCCGGCGCGAGTCGGATCGAGTTCCGGCAGGTACAGATACAGCAACCCGCCATGGGCGGTCGTTCCCTTAGCTGCGATGCGGCAGTGGGCAGCCTTCAGCCCTTTCGCCTCAATGGCAGGCCGGCGAAGCCAAGGCAGGTAGGACTCGAGCGCACGATCGAATTGCACCGGCCGGCCGGTTTCGTTGAATTCGGCGATCAGGCGGGCTGCCGTGGCCCGACGCTCGGCGTCCCGACGCTCAGCAGCCTTCTGGCGCCGACTCTTCAGCACTTCATCCCTCTTGGCGTTCTCGGCCTCGATGATGGGTCCGAATACGAACGTCGCGTCCTCGAGGCGTTTGGCGTGGACGCGCTCAGCGCTTCGCGTGAAGCCAGCGTGCAATTCCCTGTTCGGCCAGCGCATCGGGTCCGGTGACCGGACCCTTTCGATGTAGAACTGCCGGCAGCCATCCTGGTCCGTCCAGTCCTTCGAGAGTTCCACCACCACGTCCTTCCAATCCTCTGGGAACAGGCGGACCATGACGGACAACGCGTCGAGGACTTCGTCAGTCTGCTCCGTCAAGTCACACTTGGCGGCAATCCTGACCTTCCGGTCTGCGTCGCGCCGCGCCAGAAGCTTGGTCAGAGTGTCGATCGCCGGCCCCTCGAGCCGCACATCCAGAGACCATGCGCCGTCCCTGTCTCCGCCGTCCACGAACACGTCGAGACCTTGCCCCGCGTCGAGCAACGGCGTGAGTTCGGCGGCCAAGTCGCGCCGGAGGTGGCCAATCTTCCAGGTTTCGATACCCTTGTTGGAGGGAATCAGGTTCAGGATTTCCCACTGGAGGGCTTCACTCCTGTCGAGCCAAAGGGAAATGGCGTTGCGGTCGGCCGGGTTGTGCGGTTCTCGCTGCCATCGCAGACGAATCCCCTGTTGAAGTGCGTCGGCGACCGCGTTCAGCTTGTAGAACTGGAGTCCGGCGATCACGTCGATGAAATGTTCAGCCATGCTCGCATCCCTCCGAAGTCGTTTTGCGGTCGATGTGCGGAAGCCAAGGCACCGGGAGAGCATGGTGTCGTCCTGAACCAGGCTCGCCATTCCTTCATGTCATGGGCAATCGGAACGGGGGACGTCATCCCCGGCGACCGGGACGGCGCCGATGGGCACGGCGGCGGCGCCCATCTCCACAGGGACATTCTCCTCCGTCGCCGCCGCGCCTGCGGCAGGCTTTCTGACGACATGGAAGGCGACCACCGTCACCTTCCCGCCGCGCCCCTTCGTGGCCTTCCCCGCCCGTTGAAGCGTGGCCGTGACATTGAAGGGGGCATGGGCGCTGATGTCACTCACCGCCGGCTCGATAGCCCGGCGGAGGACGTCACCGAAGTTGGGCATCTGCGTGTCGAGGCCGAGAAGCCGGCGCAGAACGTCGACCTCGACCTCCCAGGTCCACGCCTTCCTCTTCCGGCTGGCATGGCGCTGGAGGATTTCGTACAGGATCAGGGCGTACTTCGACTGGAACCTGTAGACGATCCCAAGGCGAATGCGCGCGTACAAGCTGGGATCGGCCAGCAGCGGACGTAGAGCTTTCGGAAACTCGTAGAACAGAACATCGGCTGCCTTGGAAAACCTCATATCGCCCAGCAAGCTGGTGATGTGCGTCCAATCGGATTTGTCCGACCCCAGCGCGTTGAACTCCACCACCTGTCCCTTCAGGCGCTTGAGGCTGTCCTTGATGCGCGCGTTGTGCTTGTGGGGCGTGGCGCCTTCGGACGCGGACAACTGCCGCAGATCCGACAGGCGAATCGTGTGCTCTTGCTCGAGATGAATGGTCTCGTAGGCGTTGGCCAGCAAGGCGTTGTAGAGGCGACGATCGGCCAGGGTCAAATCCATGGCTCCCGTCATCTCGACGAGGCCGATAGCCTTCGGAAAGCTCGGATCCGTGGTGAGATCGAGCGGATTTCCGGTGACATGGTACTTCTCGGCCATCGAATGCCCACCAGCGGATTGAGGTGCTTCGCCGAGTATAGGGACGGCGCGCAACGAGACAACGCCAGCCCCCAGGATGTCGCAATAACTCCCCCGAAATGTCGCATAAACGCTTCAAGCCGCCCCCTGGATGTCGCAATAGCGACCAAAATCGACCGCTAACTCATTGCATCTACGCCATTTTTCATTGCCTAGGACGTATTGGGCTCGAGGACTTTGGGGTTAGAGGACACCCCTATTATTGGCGACCGCAGGTCGCCCGCCGAAGGCGGAACAAGGAGGGGGTTTGGGGGAGGATGGCGCGATGGTCGAAGACTCATTGACCATCCGCGAAGACCAGGAAATTCAATGGGTTGCGAAGAGGCTTTCCGGGATCTTATCCAGCCGAAGGACTGAGGCTGGGAACCCTGTCCGAGAGACGCGAGGTCGGCCGGCGTCGCCCGAACCTCGCGGCGTCGGACCGTGAACAACGGGAAGGGCTTGCAGCGCCGCCGTCCGGCCCACTCCTGGTCGCAGCGACGGCGGCCTTCGCAGTTCGGACCACCAGTCTACAGGAGCCCCGCGGCGCACAGGGCCAGGCGCCAGAGAATCCCCGCCTGATCCTGAGAGGTCAGGGCGAGGAAGTCCGGGCTTCGGTAGGCGGCGCAAATGGTTGCGATCGCTTCCGCGCGGGTCAGTGGGCGGTCGAGCCGCTCACTGGAATCGTAGAGCCCATCCGCCGTGAAGCGGTTGACGAGGACGATGATCCGCTCGAGCGACACGGCGATGGTCTTCGCCGAGCGGGGGCCATCGAGGTGGATCACGATGCAGCGATTCGGCTTCATGACGTCGGCTCCATGGCGGCAGGATCAGTCGGCGTTGCCCAGGCACTCGACGAGGCCGTCGACGGGCCAGGGCGCGCGCGGGACGCCCCGATGGGCGCGCCGGACGCGCATGACCGTGCTGACGGAAAGCCCGACGATCGCTGCGATCTCCCGAACCACGACGCCGGCCGCGGACAGAGCGACGATCTCGGAAACGCGCCCCGGCGTTGCCCGGACGTAGGCGCGGCACTCCGTGCGCGGTCGCGACCGCGTATCGCCGTTGTCCGACAGAGCTTCGAGAAGGGCGGCGACCTGCAGTACGACGCCACCGTCGAGCCCGTCCCGCAGCAGGGTGACGCGCACTCCAGCTTCCGCCGCACGCCGCAACGACGCCAGCGCCGCATCGGTAGTGTCGCCGAGATCCCGAACGCCTGGAACGAGCAGATCGTCGCCTTCGGCGAGGGTTGCGAGCAGGAACTCGAGACCAGCCTGGTCGGCGCTGCTGTCGTACAGGACGAGGGCGCCGGTGATCTCGGCATGCTCGTCGGGCAGTTCGGCCGGCGCCGACATCGGGCAGGCGCGGGAGCGGATGTAGACAGCGCGCATGGAACCTCCTGTCGTGATGACGGCGGCCGATCCGTGGATCGGCGCGGTCAAGACCCGGAGGCTGACGGTTATATGGGGGCATGCCCACGGGACAGTTCCCAGAAACTGTGCGGTCCCGCCGGGGTTCATGCGACACGCGGCCGCCGCGTGTAGGAGTGGCGATCCTCGAGGCCGATCCGGCATAGAAGCTTCCGGCAGCCATCCGGCTCTCGTTGCCCCGCTCCCTTGCCCCGCCGCCGGCATTCCGCCGGGCACCGACATGGGCACGGAGACCGCCATGCTTCTTCCCTTCGCCCCGATCGCCGCCGCACACGCCTCCGCCCGCCATCGTCCGGGTTCCCTCGTCGGCGATGCCCTGTCGGTGCTTCGTCATCCGAGCCACCTCGGAAGCTGGCTTCATGCCAACCGCCTCGCCGAGATGCTGGCAGCCAATCATGTCCCGCACCGCGCCGGGAAACGCACGCAGCAGATCGCCAACGAGTTGCGCGCCAAGCTTCTACCGCCGGCTCGAAGCGGACGCTACGCGGACATCGAGGTGCAACCGGGCTCTCTCATTCGCGCGATCTCGTTGGCGGGCACCGGTGCCCCAACGGCCGCCCCTGGCGCGCTCCGGCCGCTGTCACGGCACGAGCGCCTTCAGGGACTGCTGGCCGGCTTCCATCTCATGCTGGGCGACGAAGTCTACCTACCGGCAGGCGATCGTGGGAGGCATCCAGGCCTGCATGATCGCCTGACCAGGACTCTCCCCGGCCTCGGCGACGCGGCGGCCGACCGGAGCCTCGCCCAGGTCGACGTCGTCGTGCTGCGCGCCGGCCAGCCCTTCCGCCTCTACGAGATCGAGACCAGCGCCGGCAAGGCGACCAAGGCTCTGGTTCGGCTGAGCGACGTCTTCATGACCGCCGGCCAGCCCCTGGGAGGACTCTTCGTTGCGGTGCCCGATGGGCAGGTCGACCGCCTACGCCTCGAGCTCGAGCGTCCGACCCTGCGCGGACTGCGCGGCGTCGGCCGAATCCTGCCGTTCGCCAGCGTCGAAAGCCTTCTCGGCCCGTGAGCCCCCTGCGAACCGTCCTCTGCCTGCGAGAGGACGCTGCGCGCGGACGATCCGACATGGCTCGAGGGAAGGCACCATACCGTATCGAGTGTACCGTACCATACCTTTGATACCGTACTGGTTGCGTTTTCGGGTGGATCGCCTTCCTGCCGCCCCTATGTCGGGTACAATGATAGGAGGTAATTCCATGTCCATTACGAAAGCAACGCGCGAGGCGGTGCAGGCCGCCTATGACGGGTATCTCGCCAGAGGGATCGTCCCGACCGTCGGCGACATCATTCAGCAGACTGGTGGGTCGAAGTCGACGGTCTGCGGGCATCTCCGCGCAATCCGGGCCACGCCGATCCCGTCGACAGCGGCTCCTCCCTCCCCGTCCACCTCTCCCTCGATGGACGGGCCGGCGGAACTGCCGCTCGAATGGCTCGAGGTCGCCGACCTGTTGTCGCGGACCGTGGCCAGCATCCTGACGCGGACGATCGCCGACGAGAGGAAGCGTACTGCCCAGCTTCTCGACGCGGAGGTGGCGGCCCGGTCTTCCGCCGTCGCGTCGGCGCGAGCGGAGACCGAAGAGCTGCGACGTGCCTTCGGACATGCTGAAGCGGACTTCGAAACCGCCGCCGGCGAGGTGACGGCACTGTTGGGTGTCGTCGCCATCCTTCTGGAAGCCGTTGGCCTGGACGCCTCGGATGATCTCGGCGACCTGCAGGAGGCCGCCGCCCACGCGGTGAACCGGATCCGTGACCTGACCGGGAGTGCGGCGCGTATCCCGGCTCTGGAAGCTGAGCTCGAGCAGCGCACCTCCGAGGTTCGGACGGCCGAGGCCCGCATCGCGGCCCTGCAGGACGCCGCCAACCGGGCCGAGCGTCGGCACCAGGAGCTGCTCGGGACCGCCTCGCGCGTCCCGACGCTGGAAGCCGCCCTGCAGGCTGCCGAGGTCCGCATCGCCGAGCTGTCGGTCCAGGTCGTCGCCAGCGCCAAGACCGCCGGGAAGGTCGAGGCGCTGGAAGGGACGATTGTCCAGCTGACCAGCGCAATGGCCCGCCCTACCGCGCCGCCGGCGACGCCCCCGGTTCAGCCCCGTTCCCGTCCGACGAAGCGCGCCGCCGCCACCCCAGCGGCGCGCGCAGAGAAGAACGGCGCCGCTGCGCCGCCGGAGCCGGAGACGACCTCGGCCGACCAGCCCCTGGCCAACTTGGTGCTGACCGCACCGTCCCCGGCCGACGGCGGATCGTCCGACGCGCCAGCTTCGCCGGTCACCGCCACCTGACGCGGAGGACGGCGTCGACGCGTCGACCGCTGGCGCCACCCTTCTGCAATCCCGATCGTCCTTCTCCCCGTTGCGCCTTCATCGTCGGCCGCCATCTCCCCCCTCGTCCCGCCCCTTGGGGCGGACGGCCAGCCATGCGC
>JAEZMP010000404.1 GCA_023442215.1 Pseudomonadota bacterium | reverse complement strand
GGTCTATGCCGTCTGCGACCATATCACGGTGCTGCGCAACGGCGGTCTCGCCGGCTCGGCACCGGTGGCCGACATGCCCCGCCGCGAGCTGGTGCGCACGATGCTGGGCCGCGAGCTGAGCGAGGCGACCTCGGTGCGGCCGCCCCGCCACACGGTCGGCGGGGCGGCGCTCGCGACCTTCCGCGGCTTCGGCAAGGCGGGCGAGATCGCGCCGTTCGATCTCGAACTCCATGCCGGCGAGGTCGTGGGGCTCGCCGGGCTGCTCGGTTCCGGCCGCACGGAAACCGCCCGCCTGGTGTTCGGCGCCGAACGGGCCGACACGGGGACCGCGACGGTCGACGGCCATGCGGTCAGCCTCTCGGGCCCGCGGGATGCCGTGGCCCTCGGCTTCGGCTACTGCCCGGAAGAGCGCAAGACCGAAGGCATCGTTCCCGAACTCACCGTCCGGGAGAACATCGTGCTGGCGCTGCAGGCCAAGCGGGGCATTCTGAAGCCGCTCCCGCGCCGCGAGCAGGACGAGATCGCCCGCCACTTCATTCGCCTGCTCGATATCCGTCCGCCGGATCCCGAACGCCCCGTCGGCCTTCTGTCCGGCGGAAACCAGCAGAAGGCGCTGCTGGCGCGATGGCTCGCCACCAAGCCGCGGCTGCTCGTGCTCGACGAGCCGACGCGCGGCATCGATGTCGGCGCCCACGCCGAGATCATCCAGCTCATCCGTCAGCTGTGCGCTGAGGGCATGGCGCTGCTCGTCGTCTCCTCCGAACTGGAGGAGATCGTGACCTACGCCGACACGGTGATCGTGCTGCGAGACCGCGCCCACGTCGCCCGCCTCGACGGCGACGGAATCAGCGAGGCTGCCATCCTGGCCGCCATCGCCGACGACGTCCCGGCGACCGCCTGAAGGAGCGTTGCGTCATGGCCTTCCGTCTTCCCCGCGTCGGCACCGCCCAGGTCGTGGGCCTCGCCGTCATCCTCGCCCTCAACTGGGTGGTGTCGCCCCAGTTCTTCGATATCCGCCTGCAGGACGGACGCCTGTTCGGCAGCCTGATCGACGTGCTCAACCGCGGTGCTCCCGTCGCCCTGCTTTCGCTCGGCATGGTGCTGGTGATCGCCATGCGCGGCATCGACCTGTCCGTCGGCGCGGTCATGGCCATCGCCGGGGCGGTCGCGGCGAGCCTCGCCGACAGCCATGCCCTGCCGGTCGCGGTCGGGGCCGCGCTCGGCGTCGGCATCCTGTGCGGTCTTTGGAACGGGTTCCTCGTCGCGATCCTCGGCATCCAGCCCATCGTCGCCACCCTCATCCTGATGGTCGCCGGCCGCGGCATCGCCCAGCTCATCACCGAGGGACGCATCGTCACCTTCTCCTCGCCCGCTCTCGCCTGGTTCGGCGGCGGCGCGGTGCTGGGCGTGCCCGTGCCGGTCGTCCTCACGCTCGCCATGCTCGGCCTGACGCTGCTCGCGGTGCGCGGCAGCGCGCTCGGACTGATGATCGAAGCCACGGGCGGAAATCCGCGCGCCAGCCGGCTCGCCGGCATCGGCACCCGGCTCATCACGCTGGCCGTCTATGTCTGGTGCAGCCTGTGCGCGGCGCTTGCCGGCGTCGTCGCAGCCGCTGACATCCTCGGCGCGGACGCCAACAATGCCGGGCTCTGGCTCGAGCTCGACGCCATCCTCGCGGTCGTCATCGGCGGGACGTCGCTGTTCGGCGGCCGCTTCAGCATCGTCCTGGCGCTGGTCGGCGCGCTCATCATCCAGGCGATGAACACGGGCATCCTGCTGTCGGGCTTCCCGCCCGAGACCAACCTCATCGTCAAGGCCGTCGTCGTGCTCGTGGTGCTGCTCGCCCAGTCGCCGCGCATCGCCGGCCTCGGCATCCTGTTCGCAAGACGCAGCCCGGAGCGCCGGCCATGACCCGCCAGTTCAGCCGCCTTGTCCCGGTGCTCGCCACGACGGTGGTGTTCCTGGTCGGCTTCGCCATCTGCTCGCTCACCTTCCACAACTTCGCCACGCCGCGGGTGGTGATGAACCTGCTGACCGACAACGCCTTCCTCGGCATCGTCGCCGTCGGCATGACGTTCGTCATCATCTCCGGCGGCATCGATCTGTCGGTCGGATCGGTGATCGGGTTCACGACCGTCTTCCTCGCCATCGTGATCGAGCATCACGGCGTGCCGCCGCTGGCGGCCTTCGTCATGATCCTCGTCATCTGCGCCCTGTTCGGCGCGCTGATGGGCGCGACGATCGAATATTTCGCGCTGCCGCCGTTCATCGTCACGCTCGCCGGCATGTTCCTGGCGCGTGGCGCGAGCTTCCTGCTCTCGACCGATTCCATCCCGATCAACGCCGAGCTCTACTCGACGCTCGCAGACCATGCGATCCGTCTCGGCGGCGGCGCGCGGCTCACGGTGCCGGCGATGATCATGCTCGCGGTCGTCGCCGGGGGGATTGTGCTGCTCCACTTCACCCGCTTCGGCGCCAACGTCTATGCGCTCGGCGGCAGCCGCACCTCCGCCGCCCTGATGGGCATCAGCGTTCCCCGCACGACCGTGCTGATCTACACCCTCTCCAGCACGCTGGCCGGACTTGCCGGCATCGTGTTCTCGCTCTACACCTCAAGCGGTTATTCGTTGTCCGCCGTGGGGGTGGAGCTGGATGCCATCGCCGCCGTCGTCATCGGCGGCACGTTGCTGTCGGGCGGATACGGCTTTGTCTTCGGCACCTTCGTCGGGGTGCTCATCCAGGGCCTGATCCAGACCTACATCAGCTTCGACGGCACGCTGTCGAGCTGGTGGGCCAAGATCGCAACCGGGCTTCTCCTGTTCGCCTTCATCGGTTTCCAGCAGGTTGCGCTCGGCCTCGCGCGCCGTCAGCGACCTGCAGCAGCGGGGGTGTCCTGACCGTGACGGCCGATGTCCTTGTCATTCCAACCCGGCGGGCCAACTCCAATCACGCGGAGGTCGCCCGCTCCGTCGGCAGGGACATCATCGGCGGCCGCTTCGCAGAGGGCGCCAAACTTCCCGGGGACTCCGATCTGACGGCGCGGTTCAGCGTCTCGCGGCCCGTGCTGCGCGAGGCCGTCAAGACGCTGGTGGCCAAGGGACTTCTCTCCACCAAGGCGCGCGTGGGCACGGTGGTGCGCGAGCGCGCGGCCTGGAACATGTTCGATCCGGACGTGCTGGCCTGGCACCTCGACGCGGGTATCGACAAGCGCTTCCTGCGCGACCTTGCCGAGATCCGCCTCGCGGTCGAGCCCCGGGCCGCGACCCTCGCGGCGGAACGGCGGACGGAGGCCGACCTCGCAATGATGCGTCAGGCGGTCGAGCGCATGAAGGCGGAACCGGGAACGGCGAGGGCCTTCGCGGAATCCGACCTCGCCTTCCACCTCGTGGTGGCGAGCGCCTCCGGCAATGCTTTCATGCGGTCGATCGGCGCGGTCATCGAGGTGGCGTTGCGCGCCTCGTTTGCGCTCAGCGCGCCGGACGACGACCTCGAGCACGATGTCGTCGTGATCGCCCACGAGCGCATCGTCGAGGCCATTGCCGCCGGCAGCGGGGAAGAGGCCGCCGCCGCGATGACGAACGTGATCTTCAACGGGCTTCGCCGTCAGGGCGCCGTGGACCGGCCGGGCGCGCTGGCGGCGGCGGGTGCCGAGATCGCCGCCCGGCCCTGAGCGGTGCGGCGCCGAAGAAGCAGCCCGCGCGATCGGCCCGCGCCGGCGATTGCGACGCCGGGGAGGCGCCGGACCCGCGAAGGTCCGGCAGGAAGGTGGAACGCCCGCCCGGATCGTTGGATCCGGCCGGGGCGGGTCTTCTCAGGTGTGGCGGATTTCGGTGCCGAGCACCTTCAGGCATTCGCGGATGAAGGCCGCGAGCGCGGTCCAGCCCTTGGCCGACACCATGGTGCCGTCGACATAGGCCTCCGTCGGCGACAGGTCGATATAGGTGCCGCCCGCGAGCGTCACTTCCGGCTCGCACGCGCCGAGAGCGCCGACCTTCTTGCCCCTCACCACGCCGTCGACCGCGATCAGGATCTGCACGCCATGGCAGATGGTGAAGATCGGCTTGCCGGTCTCGTGGAAGTGGCGGACGATCGCCTGCACCCGCTTGTCGGTTCGGATATATTCCGGCCCGCGTCCGCCGGCGCAATAGACCGCGTGGTACTGGTCGAGCTGCTTCTCGGCTTCCGAGAACGTCTTGTTGATCAGCGCGAAATGGCCGAGCTTCTCGGTGTAGGTCTGGTCGCCCTCGAAATCGTGCAGCGAGGTCTTGATCAGGTCTCCGGCATTCTTGTCCGGGCAGACGACGTGGACGGTATGACCGACCGCTTCCATTGCCTGCTGATAGACGAAGATCTCGTATTCTTCGGTGAATTCACCGGTCAGCATCAGTATCTTCTTGCCCTGCAAGGTCAGGTCCTCCTCACGTGTTGTTGGTGGCGGGCGATTTCGTTCGCCCGCCCTTAGAGCCTATCCTCTTCAGATCGAGCTGATCTGACCGACAAGGATATGCTCAAGCTTTCGAATCCGGAGCCGTTCCTTCCCGATCGGATGCTGCCATCCGATCGGGAAGCGTCCTAAGCGCTCGGTGCTCAGAACGGAGAATCCGGGAAATAGTATTCCTGGGCGTTCTCCTTGGTGATCAGCGGCGCGTCGAGCTTCACGGTTCCGCGCGCGGGCGCGTGGCCGACGAGGTGCGCGACGGTGAGATAGACCGCCGTCTTGATCATCGAGGGCGGATAGGGCGTCTCGACGGGCGTCATCGCGTCGCCGTCGATGACCTTCTTGACGATTTCCTTCATGCCGTTGCCGCCGAGCGCGAACTTGATGTCGGT